>JAYQWI020000857.1:0-3133 GCA_035871815.2 Candidatus Parabeggiatoa communis | reverse complement strand
ATTTATTCTCCCTCATGCTCCGCTTTTCATTATTTTAAAGAGGTCAATTGTGAATTTTGCCACCATTGAATTTGCCATCTTCATGGTTTGTGTCTATTTACCTTATTTAGTCATGAACCATCGGCAACAAAATTACTTTTTGTTGGTGGCAAGCTATACATTTTATGCGGCTTGGGATTGGCGTTTTTTAAGTTTAATTCTGTTTTCCACTGTGGTGGACTATTTGTGTGGATTAGCTATCCATAACAACGAAAACCTTAAAAAACGCCGATTTTACCTCACTATCTCGGTAATCGATAATTTAGGGATGTTAGGTCTTTTTAAATACCTTGGTTTTTTTGTGGAGTCAATGGTTGATTTAGTTGAACTATTCGGATTTCACCCCAATGTAGCCTTGCTCAGTATTGTACTACCCGTTGGTATTTCGTTTTATACCTTCCAAACCATGAGTTATACAATAGATATCTACCGGAAGGAAATAAAACCAACTCGGCATTTTTTCGATTTTGCATTATTTGTCTCTTTCTTTCCACAATTGGTAGCAGGCCCTATTGAAAGAGCGAAAAGTTTGCTGCCACAAATTCAATCACCTCGCGTTATTCGTTATGATAACGTGAGTCGTGGCGCATTTCTTATTTTGTGGGGACTTTTTAAAAAACTCGTGGTTGCAGATGGTGTTGCCAGTGCGGTGGAAAGTGTTTATGGCATGTCTTCTGCCCAACCAATGGCAATGGATATTTGGATTGCAACAATACTCTTTTCCATTCAAATTTATTGTGATTTTTCCGGTTATTCAGACATTGCGCGTGGTACGGCAAAACTGTTGGGCTTTGAATTAATGACTAACTTTAATTTGCCGATGTTTGCCCAAAGTCCCAAGGAATATTGGGAACGTTGGCATATTAGTTTATCCACTTGGTTACGTGATTATTTGTACATGCCTTTACTGGGTAGAGGTTTTCGAGGTGGCGAGTGGTATATTCAAAGTGTGATTTTTGTGACTCTCTTTTTATCAGGCGTTTGGCATGGAGGCGGTTGGAACTTTATCTTTTGGGGAACTTACCAAGGTATTTTGATGTGTGGTAATCGTGCGTTGAAATACATGTTTTTTAATGTCAATAAAAAGCGTGTTAAAAAGAAGATAAAACCGCAACGTCAACGGATTACTTTGACAACCGTTCTAAAAATACTCCTTTTTTTCCAATTGGTTAATTATGGGCGTTTGCTATTTAGGGCTGAATCTTATGAGCAAGTCGTGAATTTTACGTCAACGCTCTTATTTGATTTCAGTTTCCAAACAAGCGTTAATTTTTCAATTCCCATTGTCACAATGATCAGTATTCCATTATTATTTGGCATAGAAGCTTATCAATATGTGACAAATACACCTCATTTTTACCGCAAATGGCCTGTGCCTATCCGGGCGTTACTGTATGCAACTCTATTCGTTTTATTAATGGCTGGAATCAGCAATGCAACTCAAGACTTTATTTACTTCGCTTTCTAACGCTTCACCGTGGGTAACCACAGTATCTATTATATTGTGGGTAGTGCTGTGGTTACTCATTTTTGAAATAGTGCTGTATGCCGTACCTTATAATCCACCCAACAAATTCCCCAATGCCATCCAAAAATACTTGGAATATGGTCGTTCTGTGGAAGGCAAACTTCGTGGTATGATTGGTTCAACAAATGAAACAACACGACCACTAGCTGGTTGGCTTGAGCCAGAAGGTAAACGGTGGAAAACGCAGCCAACGAAACCAAAGCGCTCTGGCGGGTTACTTATCGCTATTTATGGGATGTCTCATGCCCAACATATGGGATGGGCTTTAGATAAAATTGAAGAGCCACCGGTAACGGTACGCTTTTTAGGAGGGCCAGTAGCACCGCCTAGTCATTCTTATAAAGCTTATCAAATTGATAGGGGCCGTCATACCGCACAAGTGGTTATTTTGGGCATCAGTGCTTCGAGTTTAGTAGGAATGACAACTTTCACGACCCTAAATAAGGCTTTTGAACGTCCATTACCCTATACCTATCCGAAATATCGTCAAGTGGATGATCAATTAGAAGAATTTTGGCCTTCGATGCGAACAATGGCTGATTTACGACGCGCTTTAAACGATGAAACGCTTTGGAAACAGTATATAGAAGAACTGAAAGCCGAAGATAGTTATTATCGTCCATTTCTGTTTCATCAAAATTGGATGGATCATTTTGTCATTTCCCGTTTTATACGTCGTTCATGGTCAAAACGGCTTTCCCTTGATATCCTAGAAAGTATTTATAAAGTATCTACCGGTATTGGTGCAAATCAGGCGATACAGCAAGGGTTTAATGAAGATTCTGAAGTGATTCAAACATTACGTTTCATACTCAAGGAGTTTGCGCGTCAAGTCCGTCGTGATAAACAATTACCCATTGTAGTGCTGTTTAATAGTATCGGCTATCGTAATCATTTAACTCAAGTATTAGAAGGTACACTTAAAGAAGATAACATAGCCTTTTTAGATAGTCATGCCATTGCTCCTTCTGATGATCCCAAAAACATTGCGCCCGATAAGTTTCATTTTTCTGAAGAAGTTGATCAGCAATTTGCACAAGCTATTTTGAAAATTATCTATGAAAACAAGGTCATTGAAAATAAGGAATAGGGAAGGAAAATGGCCCTTTTTTGCACAATTACAAATCGACTTGGTAGTCAATTGAGATGGAAAGTTTGCGTCATAATTGTATATGTTAAAGTCAATTATGAGGCTTTGGAAGCACGTAAGGCAACCAACTGATTGAGTATGTGATTGATAAACGGGTTGACTACCTAGCGGATTGGCTGGTGATTGCCAAATGGATGGATAAACATGATTTCATAAGACAACATTTTGATGTGATAGTGAAAGATCCTCAACGCAATTTAGCCGTGTTAAAGCGGCGTGCTGATTAGAAAGAGGGGAAAGGGGAAAAGGCGGGTAGATTGATGAGTTCCCCCTTTTTTCAAAGGGGGAGTTAGGGCGTATTTAAATACAGGATGTACAGCCAAAGTGGTTACGTTATTATAGACAAGTCTCTAACTTATCCTTCACTCCCAGCCTCAGCAAGTTCTGTCTCAAATTCAGCCTCAGAGAGTGCCTCG
>JAYQWI020000856.1:0-3552 GCA_035871815.2 Candidatus Parabeggiatoa communis | reverse complement strand
GCATCATTATGCCAATACCGCTGCTCACGATTGGGGAGTCAATAATGATGGCCTGGGTAATTTATCCGGTTATGCTTGGAGTCCCAAAGTCGGCTGGATTAATTTCAATCCCACGCATCAACACGTCACAATCAACATGACAACGGGTGAATTTAACGGTTATGCTTGGGCGGCCAATATGGGGTGGATTCACTTTAATCAGCCACCGACTTATCAAGTACGCGCTAATTTGCCCGTGCCCGAACCTGAAATCGTCACACCGCCTCCAACACCCTCGCCTCCTCCTGCAACAGGCTTAGGCCGTGCGATTCTGATTGCGGCCAGTGGGGCCCATCGGCAAAATACCTTATTTCGGTACAGCGAAGATTTAACGCGCCAAATGTATCTGGCCCTCAAACAGCGTGGTTATAGCGATGACGAGATTATCTACCTGAATCCCAAAAATTGGCAAGATATCGATGGCGATGGTGTCGATGATGAAGTCGTTGATTATGAATTATTTGATCCGGCGGCCGAACTCGAATCGGCCTTTAATCAAGTGACCGATTTACAAGCGGGTCAACAATTTATCCTGTATATTCATGGACATGCGTTAGCGGATCAATTCAAAATCACCCGCGAATACTGGTTATCCGCGAATGAATTGCGAAGATTAGTAGACAAAGTGCCCGCCGACGTGCAACAAGTGATTATATTAGACAGTTGCTATTCTGGTTCATTCATAGATGAATTAAGCGCACCACAACGGATTATCCTGACCAGCAGCGATGCCCAAAACACGGCATGGAATACCCTTAACGCGAATTTTTCAGACACCTTCATTCGCAATGTACGACGAGGTGAAAACCTGCAAACCGCGTTTATCGCAACTGAAGACATGATGATATCGGATCCCAAGTTATTTGGAGAACAACGTCCGCAATTAGACGATGATGGCGATGGCTTAATCACATCAGCCGATGGCAGCCGTGCCGCCGGGATCGTAATAGGCAATATCGGGAGTCGTGCGGCAGATGCGCCAGAAATCATAGACATTCATCCGCCAATTCAACTCACATCGGAACAAGCCGAAGGGTGGTTATGGGTCAAAACTTCACCCGGCCCAGAACACATCCGACGAGTGCGCGCCATCCTGATTCGCCCCGGTATACAAATCACGGAATATCAAGGCGATAAGACCGTTTTTGAACGAATAGAAGTCGAAATGGACAGCATCAGCAACCGTTATGCCGCCGCATACAACGGATTTTATCAAGCCGGCGTATGGCGCGTGATGTATCAGGCCCAAGGCCTAGACGGGACTTGGTCAGACACCGCCTTTGGAGAAGTGCAAGCCAGTGGCGTAGGGCTGATCGTCGCCAGAATGAATCAATCCCGCTATCAAATCGGCGAACATTTGAGTTTTAAACTGGATATCAACGCCACCGCAGCCCAACCCGGGCCCTATGATATCTATGCCGCGATCATCTTTCCAGCGGGATATTATATCACCTTAAGTTACAGCGCATCCGGGCCCATATTGCCAGGTGCCGTCAAAGCCTATCGCGAAAACGTGCCCTTTGAAGAACCCAAAAGCTTATCGATACTGGATTTAGATTTACCTGTTGGTATCGAACTCGGTACCTATCAAGCTTGTGGCGTATTGACAGCCGCCGGCAACGAACCCATTGCAGAAAATTGGGTAGGTGTGCATTGTCAAGGGTTTGAAGTCTTGAAAAATAAATAAACGCGCTTTTTTGCAAAAGACGCAAAAGACGCACGTTTTTTCGATGCGCTTGATAAAAATCTTTGCGCCTCTTGCGCCTCTTGCGTCTCTTGCGTTTATTTCTTTTTCAATAACCAGCTTGCCCTTAACCTTCATCCATTTTGCCATGAAAAAAACAAAAAACGCTTCTTCTCAACAAGGGCATTTAATCGAACAGGCCATCGTGGTTGATTTGATAAAGTTACTCAGCGAATCAAAATTATCTGAAAATGAGAAGGGTATCATCAAAAGACGATTGATTGAAAACCGAGAGCCTTTTTCAGATGTGCTACAACGGCTAGTCAACAAAGCTAAACAAGAAACAGGCAGCCTTGATATGCCTGAATCACTCAAACAACTTGAAGAAAAGGAAGGCAAAGAAATCAGAAGTTTCGATTCCATTGCCAAAGTGTTGTCACAAGAGTTTCCAGAACTGCTCCAATTCATTTTGGATGAATACCAAGTTGAAGCGGAAAAAACCAAGGCTTTGATTGGAAAAGAGTTTATCGCCGTCAAACGAATTGCCGATGTCATTTTTGAGGCCAAAGATAAAAAGGGCCGTGAAGTCATCATTCATCTGGAATTTGAGAGTCAGTATAAATCAGATAAACAAATGGATCAACGGAAATTAGAATATCGCCACCTGATGGAAATGGATGAAGACTACCAAGGGAAAGTAGTGCTTTGCAATGTTTTCTATCTCAGAGGTTCACCAGAAGATAAGGAAATGATTGAAGATCGAACTGTCAAGCTGCCGACTTCTGATCCTAGATATTCAGGTGAATTGAAATACAAAGCCTATCACCTGAGTTTGGTGACGATTGAAACGATGCTCAAACGAAACCTGCCCTTTTTGCTTCCCTTTGTCGTAGAATCTGAGTTAAGAAGCATCGACAAAGCATCGACAACAAGCAGCTTGATGGTTTCACTTGAAAAGCAAATTGACGAACATGAAGTAGAACTTACTCAAATGATTGATGGGCTTACGGCCGATCAAATGGAAAGTTTGCGAACCACCGTTGAAAATTTATGGGGAAAATCCTATAGTAAAGAAGTGTTCAACAAATCTACTTTACTGAAGCTTATGAGAGAACAACTGAATTTCCGACAAAGAGACATCGAGTTTGCCCTAAGAGAAGGTAGAAGCGAAGGTAGAACAGAAGGCAAAACCGAAGGTAGAACAGAAGTAATAAGCGTACTCAAACTGATGTTGCAACAAGACGGCCAAATAACCAGAGAAAAAATGGAGTCTTTTATTAAACGCATGGAAGAAGAGGATGCGAAAAAACAACAGGCCTCTGCCAATCTCAATGAACACTGATCAATCCGATGCCAAAGATTATCATGATCAAACTGATTCTCGCTGATTAAATGCAAATCAGTCCAAAATCAGTCCAATCAAGTTGAAGTCTTAAACAAGAAATAAACGCGCTTTTTTGCAAAAGACGCAAAAGACGCACGTTTTTTCGATGCGCTCGATAAAAATCTTTGCGCCTCTTGCGCCTCTTGCGTTTATTTCTTTTTCAAAAAACGCTTCTTTTCAACAAGGGAATTTAATGACGAATTACATTAATATTATGTCACATCATCCCGTTTATTTACGTTTTTACGCAGAACTCAATGATTTTTTAGCGCCAGAAAGGCGCATGGTTGAATTTAAATATACGGTTGACAAACACCCCTCGGTAAAAGATACCATTGAAGCCTTAGGTGTTCCCCATACCGAAGTCGATTTGATTTTAGTGAATGGCGAATCAGTCGATTTTTCCTATCTGTTGCAAGCGGATGATAAAATCAGTGTTTATCCC
>JAYQWI020000855.1:0-3266 GCA_035871815.2 Candidatus Parabeggiatoa communis | reverse complement strand
CCAGATCAATTTTCAAATCGCTATACTTTCTCAACAGTAGGGGGCGAGCAATTTAGTGTCCATTATTTGCAGGTTTTTGCTGACAATACAGAGACGGATACAATTACCCTAGACGGTTTACCTATTGGGGCAAGTCATTTTACGGCTATTGGAAGTTCTGGTTACTCAGTTGCCAATATTCCCTTAACTGAAGGTTCGCATACGACGGCTTCCGATTTGGGGCATGGAATTTTCGTTATGGGCCTCAATAGTGCTGACTCTTACTTGTATGCAGGCGGTGCTCGACTTGGCATTATAGAGGAGAATGACGCACCTGTAGCTTCTGATGTTAATGTCAGCGGGGCACCGGTGGTAGATGGTACTTTGACAGCCAGCTATACATACAGCGATGCTGAAGCTGATCATGAGGGCGATACTTCGCTTCAATGGTTACGGGCTGATGATGCACAAGGCACTAATAAAGCTGTCATTTCAGGTGCGACAGACAATACTTACACGCCAACTAGCGGTGACATTGACAAATTCATTAGCGTTGAAGTCACGCCAGTAGCGCAAACTGGTACGACTGTGGGTAAGCCAGTTGAAAGCCGCTTTGTGGGTCCTGTGTCTGAAGAAGTTATTGAATATGGCGAGTTGCAATTTGATACTGCCAACTACAGTGTCAAAGAAAACGCTGGGCCAGCAACTATCGTAGTTACCCGTGAAAATGGTAGTGATGGTGATGTGTGTGTCAACTATACTACCGCCAATGGCTCTGCTACTGCGCCAAGCGACTACACATCCTCCTCCGATACAGTTTGCTGGAAAGATGGTGAGACTGTTGCCAAGCCCTTGAAAGTCAAGATCATTGACGATGTCGATGTGGAAGGAAATGAAACCTTCAAGATGAGCTTGAGTAATGCAACTGGTGGTGCCACAATTGGTTCACCGAGTGCTGCGGTGGTGACTATTGTTGATAACGATATCGAAAGCGAGTGTCTCCATGCTACTTACTTTACCGCAAACAGAAAACTCGTCATACCTCTACTTGATATTCCTTTGTTGGATCCACTCACGGAAGAACCCACAGGCGGTATTGCTGTGTTTAACGGTGATTTGAACCTGATCAACGGAGTAGAAGACTTTAAAGTCATTCCCGACAGTATGGCGTTTATTGAGATGTTAGAAGGCGATAATGAATGCCATGCTACCTACTCCTACGCAGATAGAACGATCCATATTCCTTTTGTGGATGTACCATCAGTAATGGTGTTACCACCCAACGTAGTTGTTCCAGGTCCTACGCAGGTGTTTGATGCTACCATGCAGCAATTGCCGTTGTCTGATGATGTATTCCATCTGAAGGGTTACGAATACCTATACACAATTGAAGATTAGTTGTGTTTAGGACAGCTTAGGGTGGATGCTTTATCCACCCTTTTTTTATTTGGTATTTGCCACAAAGAGGATTTCATTATGAATGTTTTAAAACTCTTTCTTGTCTTGCCGATAATGATGGCATCGGGAGCGTGGGCATGGGCAGGAGAATCTGGTAGTACATTTTCTGGAAATCAAGGGGTAACTGGCTCCCCATTCGCACAACAACACCCCTTTGTCGAAAATCAAGTGATTGTGAAATTCAAGGACGAAGGCATCCAATCGTTAGATGTTATCTCAATCCAACAAAGTTTGGGGGTATCCAATGTTCAGGAGTTTCCTATTATTGGCGTTCAACTTTGGGAAATGACGACAGATACAGCAGCGGCGGTGCGAATGCTTGGCAGTGATTCCCGTATTGAGTACATCGAACCCAATTACATCATTACAGTCGAACAAATGCCGAATGATCCGGATTTTCCAAAGTTATGGGGCTTACATAACGAAGGACAAACTGGTGGTAAGGTGGATGCTGATATCGATGCGCCTGAAGCTTGGGAATTAAAGACTGGCGGAAATATTATAGTTGCCGTTATTGACACTGGCGTTTATTACAAACACCCCGATTTAGCCGCCAATATGTGGGTTAATAAGGGTGAAATTCCGGGTAATGGTATTGATGATGATGGTAATGGCTACGTGGACGATGTGTATGGATACGATTTTGTGAATGACGATGGTGATCCTTATGATGATCATTATCATGGTACGCATGTGGCTGGCACCATTGCCGCCGTGGGTGACAATAGCACGGGTGTCGTGGGTGTCAGTTGGACAGCCAAAATCATGGCTTTGAAGTTTTTGAGTAAGAATGGTTCAGGTTCAATAGCCGGTGCGATTGCAGCCGTACAATATGCCACCGACATGGGTGCCCAACTCAGTAATAACAGTTGGGGCGGTGGGGGTTACTCTCAAGCACTTTACGATGTCATCAAAGCGGCAGGCGAAAAAGGTATCTTGTTTATCGCCGCTGCTGGGAATGCCCACAATAATAATGATGACAGTCCTTCCTATCCAGCGAGTTATGATTTGGACAATATCATTGCGGTTGCGGCAACCGATCATAATGATAGCTTGGCCGTTTTTTCTAACTATGGTTTGACTTCGGTTGATTTGGGCGCTCCTGGCGTTAATATCTACAGCACCGTTCCCAGCAATAGTTATAAATCTCTAAATGGAACATCTATGGCAACGCCACAAGTATCGGGAGCCATAAGCTTATTATGGTCAAAGTGTTCAGAACTAACAGACTCTGACGTTAAGAACGCCATTCTTGGTACTGTTGACAAGGTATCAGGCCTATCAGGTAAAACAATGACAGGTGGCAGACTCAACGTACACAAGGCATTAGAGTCTTGTAGTTCTGATGATGATGACGATGACGATTGTAAGCACGCCATTTATCAAACTGAAGACAGGTTACTTAAATTGCCTCTTCTTAATATTCCTTTATTAGATCCCATCACCGGACTACCTACAGGCGAGACGGCGGTATTCAAAGGGAATTTGGATTTGATAGATGGGGTAGAAGATTTTCAAGTCGTTTCAGACAGTATGGTGTTTATTAAAATGTTAGAGGAAAAGAGTGAATGCCATGCTATTTATTCTTACACTGACAGAATGATCAAAATTCCGTTTGTAGATGTACCGTCAGTAATGGTGTTACCGCCTGATGTTGTGGTTCCTGGCCCCACGCAGGTTTTTGAGGCCACCATGCAGCAATTACCGTTGTCTGATGATGTATTCCATTTGAAAGGCTATAAGTATTTGTACACGATTAAGAAGTAACTGTGATTTAGGATGGGCACGGTAGTGTCCATCCTTTTTTATTTTCTCTGTCTTTCTTTTTA
>JAYQWI020000854.1:0-3918 GCA_035871815.2 Candidatus Parabeggiatoa communis | reverse complement strand
GAAAGAAAGCATGATTTATTTTAAATCCTATCAGATGGGCTTTAGTCGCCCACTTTATTTCTGGGCGATAATTTCTGCCCCTACAACCCCAAAAAATTTGCTTTTTGTAGGGAAAATATCTGTGTATCTGACCGATACGATATGGCATCTAGGCTCTCATCGTTAAACTTATATTTCAATTCAAACTAAAGCTTGCAACGCCAATTCAGACGAGAGTTCTTTAGCAAAATCATTTCAATCGCTGACTCTTCTTGAAATCACAAAAGAGCTTCGAGCCTCGAATAATACACCAAAGTGCCACAGCGAAAAGTGAGTTTTAGATCGATCCAGCCTTTGGCGTAATTAATCTTGGCACTTAAGAAAATCCTGCCAAGCAACTCACGTAGCCTTTCGTAGCCTTCGTGTCTTCGTGCCCAATCGTCAAAAATAATTTCTAATATTAGACTTCTCCCTTTATAAGCTAAGTTATTGGTGAAAGTGTACCGTATTTAAAAAATGACGTTATTTAAAAACAAGTCTATTAAGGTTTTTCGCTACAAAAGTTTTGCGTGCAAGACTTTTGCAACGAAGTTAAAAAATAAACTCATGAATTTCTAAAGACTCAAATCAAAAAATCACGGGGAAAGCCATTTTTGTTTTGACTGAAACTCAATGAACAACTGTTCAAAAAAATATTTGTAGGAAAAGTCAATTATTTTAACATTTTCTATCAATAAGAATTTTGTTAAAAAAAATTTTGTTGACCTATTTGCTTTTGTTATAATGCTTTTTATAACAAAATTAAATGACCTATATCAAGGAAAAACTAAATCCAATAAGTCATAATACGCCACTGTCATTTAGATGCCCGACTGATGAAAACATAGAAATTTGACGCGATGCTCAAACGTCAGGTACCAAAATGATAGGCTCTACGTTCAAGCTTCACATTTTTGCGTGCAAAAACTTAAATATCGAATGTTTTTGAAATGTATCATGTCAAGTTAGATGATAAAACCATAAAACGAGGGAACGATGTATTATAGTCAGCAACAGTTACAAGACTTTGGACTTAAAATCGGACAAAATGTCAGTATTCATCATACGGTGCAGTTTTTTGGTAAAAATATTGAAATTGGATCGAATGTTAGAATTGACTGTTTTTCAGTCATTAGCGCAAATCAACCGGTAGTCATCGGTAATAATGTTCACTTAGGAGTAGCTACTCACATCTTTGGTGCTGCGGGTGTCTGGATAGAAGACTATTGTGGGATATCTTCGAGAGTCTCTATCTTTTCAACTTCTGATGATTATTCAGAGGGCTTTCTGACTAATCCAACTATAGCGGCTCAATATCGGAAAGTTGTCGCTAAGAGTGTGATCATGAAAAAGCATGTCGTCGTTGGATGTGGCAGTATCATTATGCCTGGAGTAACCTTAGCAGAAGGGGCCTCTGTTGGGGCGGGTAGTTTTGTCACTAAAAATATCCCAGCCTATATGATTGTATCCGGTAATCCGGTTCGTAAAGTAGGTATGAGAAATCAGGAACGTCTTCAAGAACTGGAAAAACAACATCGAATGGAAGTGATTGATGAAAAGCAAAGATGAAATGATTCAGCAGATTAAGGTATTGGTAGAAGAGACTACGCTGGGCGAATATAAAGCGGACGAGATACAGACTACTCAAAAGCTACAAAACGATTTTGGTATTGATAGCTTGGATTATGCAACAATTATGTTGAGACTAGAAGAATGGTGCGGCATCAAGATTAAGGAAGATGGTATCAACTGGTCGGAAGTTCAATCCATTGAAGAGTTAGCCTCGTTGTTTATCAAACAACAGCCATCCGCTTTCCTTCTCAAGGGTCAATGCCACTTTCCTTAAACCTAGGCGAACACTTTCGGATCGCCCCGACAGTCCCGTCATTTTGCTATGTTTTGTAGGGGCTGACCTGCGTGTCTGCCCTTAAATTAATGGCATTGTCTTAAAAGGTATATTGGATGAACATTAAACAATCGCAAAACACAACACTACTGCAGCAAGTTGATCTGGTTATTGAGTCATTTCAACAGCAAAAACCAGTCACTCTTCAAACTTCGGGTACCACCGGCCCGCCTAAACGTTTTTTAAAAGATTTACAATCTCCATTTGCCAAAAAGCGCGGCGGTAATACTAATGATGTGTGGTTATTAACTTACAGTCCAAAGCGTTGGGCTGGTATTTCAGTCATTTTGCACTCTCTTAAATTTAACTGTCGGTTAATAGTACCAGAGACTCTCTCTTTTAAGGATATCCTCTTTGCATTAGTTAAACTAGAACCGACTCATGTTGGATTGACTCCCTCCATGTTTCGTAACTTACTTTTAAATGATGTTGAGAAGCAGCTAACTAAAGTGATGTTAAAACAAATCACCTTTGGCGGTGAAGCGGCTACCCAGAGTGTCTTAGACTTGGCTAAAAGTATATGGCATCAAGCACGAATAACTCATGTCTATGCGTCAACTGAATTTGGTGATATTTGTGCGGTATCAGATGGGCAAGAGGGTATTCCTATTCATAAGTTTGATTGTTTTAAGTTCTCAGCAGAGGGGGAGTTGATCATCAATGATATCCCCAGCGGTGATTTTTGGGAACGGCGAAAAGATCGTTACTATTTTTTAAGTCGAAAAGAAGAAGTGATTAATGTTGGGGGAAACAAAGTTAATCCTTTAGAAATAGAGGAGATTGCTCTGCAAGCTGGGGTTAAGTTAGCCAAGGTTTATGCCGTTAAAAGTCCAGTAATGGGAAATTTAGTCGCACTTGATTATGTTGGAGAGATTGATGAAATTGAGTTAAAAAAAATCTTGCGCCAGCAGTTACCTAAATGGGCCTATCCGGTAAAAATAAACCGGTGTCAACAAATTGCTCTCTCAGAGGCAGGGAAAATGGTGAGGAGAGAAGACAAATGAAAACAATAGTTATTTCAGGGGGGAGCAGAGGCTTAGGTATGGCACTTGGGGAATATCTGTATCATCAAGGATATCGTGTCATCACCTTCGCTCGTGGTGCTTCTCAAAGTCAAATTAAGGAGATAGTCCATTTAGAGGGTATTGATGTACAAGAACCAGAGAACTTTGAACAATTGGAAGAGTTTTTAAGTCAGGCTGATGGATTAGTCAATAATGTTGGAATGGCTTATGATGGCATTCTAGCCACTCAAGGTTATGAAAGTATTAGCCAAATTATTTCAGTCAATCTGACTTCAATCATTAATCTGACCAAATTTTATTTGCGTCTGCGTTTGAAAAAAAGGATGAACGGGAATGTGGTTACTATGAGTTCAATTATCAGTCAACGAGGATTTGCCGGTTTATCAACATACGCTGCTACCAAAGGTGCTTTAAATAGTCTTACCTTAGCATTAGCACGTGAAATGGGCCCCAAAGGATTTCGATTTAATGCCGTTTTACCAGGTTATTTTGAATCAGAACTGTCTAAAAATTTAAGCGAAGCTAAAAAACAACAGATTATTCGTCGTACCCCATTGGGAAGATTAGCAACAACGGCTGATATCTGTCCTATCGTTGAGTTTCTACTTTCGGAGCAATCAAGGTTTATTACTGGTCAATTAATATCTGTCGATGGTGGATTAACTGTTTAAGCATTTTCGACATAAGATTTGACTTTTTCTATCAAATTGCCACTCTGTCTATCGCGCCCAGCAAAATATTTGGGGTCAATGAAGTTATTGGCCCCATCACATTGCTATCTAAATCGGACGGCCTAAATCATCATAGCCTAACCACGCCTCTGATGATGGCGGCTGCAAAATCTTCAACAACGTAATCTCATTAGGCTGCAAAGGCAGCCAAGGCCCGAACACAGCCAATAAAAACCATAATATTAAAATGGCTAAAGGAATAATAACGTGATATCTAAACACTATAACGCACCCGTGG
>JAYQWI020000853.1:0-2381 GCA_035871815.2 Candidatus Parabeggiatoa communis | reverse complement strand
CAATCTTGACATCACCTTCAAATACATCCCCTTGTTTTTTCAGCGGAAACTTTTTATCGCCGATCACGACGACAACGCTTTTCGCATTAGGCACGGCTAATTTAAAATGTTGTGTTGTGCCGGCCGCTAAATGACGCGCCTTATGTGTGTAAAGATATCCGCTATTTTCCTTGAACGGGGCGTAGGTGCTTGGAAAACCAATTTTGCCGCCCATCCCTTGACTCACTTTTACGTCATAATCTAAGGCTTGTTCATAATCACCACTACTGGATAGCCGTTTAGCAAATAATCTCATCAGATAATCGCCACGGCTAGGGAAGACGGCATGAATTTCATACTGCCCTGCCCGTTTTTGAACCAGTGTCAAATATTTATCTAACCGTTTGTTATCTTTAGATAATATCGCACTCATACAAGCATCGGCCGGTGCGCGTATTGTCACTTTAAGCTGTTTTTGCGTTTCAATTAAACGCTGAGGATGGCTATCGACTTTTAAGCCGGTATCAAAAAAAGCGTGATCTGGTGAAACGGGTACCAAATCGGCCGACATGCCTTGCTTAGCGATAATCCGATAGTCTAAAGCCCAACGGTAAGCCCCCGGATCAGTTTGCTGTTTCACAAATACTCTCAAAATATATTCGCCTGGCTGGGGAAATGTCGCAGAAATCGCGTACTGTTCCGCTTTCCGCTGTATCGATAAATGTGATTGATCAACTGGGGTATTGTTGTGTAGTAATTTGGCACTGATTCTCGCATCCGCTGATGCACGTAAGGTAATCGTTTCTTGATTATCACTCTGAATCATGCCCTGCGGATGGCTATCAATGGCTAAGCCATTTTGAAAAAAGGCGGGCCGCAGATAAACCCATTGATCATACTGTGATTTTGGAACCGGTAAACGCAGCAATTGCCATTTTGATTCTCTGGGAAAATGATCATAAATAAACTGATCAGCTGGGGTTAAAAAATAATGTGCTTGAAATTGACGCACAAAACGCTTTTTCTTGTCATTCAAATAACCGGCACCCCAAGTCGCATCAAGCAATTGCCATTGCCCCTCAATTTTCACCGCATTCCAAGCATGATTAATGGTATCCGTTTGTGCCACGGTATAACTATAACCCTTTGAATAACCACTGATATCGGCCACTTCAAGCCCTGCCGCTTGCCCCAAACGCTTAAACAAACCAGCATAACCATCACAAACAGCGCGGCGCGTTTTGAAAGCCTCTTCTTTATTCATTACCTTGAAGTTACCGCTAAAATAACCGGTATCATCATAAGCGATGTTATGGGTAATCCAACGATAAATCGCTCGCGCGCTTTCGCGCTCATTTTTCGCAGGTGCTGTGAGATAAGTCGCAAGACTCTCTATTGATTGTTCAACCTTCTTAGGCGCATTCAGCGCATGGTTGTCAATCATTTTATAAACCGATGAATAATCAGCCCTGTCATAATCGCTTATCTCTCTGTCAGGCGGGTTGAGTACATCGCTGTCGCCTTTAAGACAAGCCGATAGCATGAATAAACCGAAAATAAAATACGTTAACCCTTTAATGAGTCGATTCTTTATCATCAATTCTCTCCAAAAGTGTTCAGTTATTCAAATGTTCAATATAGCGGTTATCACGGAGCAAAGTGTCTCTGTGTTGAATAAGTACAACGAATTACGGGGATAAACGAATTAATAATTAGAGCCTTCTAATATACAAGCTGTTCGATTTCAAACTAAAGTACAACGCAGTGGTGGAATGCATAACATGGGCAGATAAACGAATTAATAATTAGAGTCTTCTAATATAGAAGCTGTTCGATTTTAAACTATCAAAATGCCTACAAAAATTATTAAGGGCTAACTATTGTGCGAGTTTTAATTCGTTTATCTGCCCGTCTTATGTGTTTTGCCACTGCGTTTCGTTGTACTAAACCTGATAGTTGATAAACCAAAAATAAGTCATTAATTTACGTTAGTTTAGACTTTAGATAAAATAAGAAGTTATGATACTTATCGCACTCTGTTGGGTGGGCTTTGTTATTTTTTTGGCTACCCATTAATCAAAAAAATTAGGCTTCATTGACTAATCGAAAATTCAAAATCGAAAGGGTACAACGACAATGTTTTCAAAAAAATCAAATCCTGATTATTTTAATGTCGATTTACATCAAATAACGCTCTACAATCTCAAAACAAGACGTTGGGAAACATTCACAAAATGGGCTATGCGTCTTAGCTTATTGCTCATTATCATTTTGGGTACGTTATTTTATGGACGTTATTCATTATACCTTGAGCTAGAAACGAAACGAAATAATGATATAGCGATTTGGTTAGAACAATGTGAGGCATTTCACAATAGTGATGCCATTAAGCCTGCGATAGA
>JAYQWI020000852.1:0-3171 GCA_035871815.2 Candidatus Parabeggiatoa communis | reverse complement strand
CCTTTGTTAATCAACTCTTTTAATTCGTTTCGTTCCTCAGAGGAAAGTTCTACAATATATTTTTTAGCCATGAATCTCCGGAAAAATAGAAAACATTCTACATTTTTTTACCCATCAAAACAATCTTGACAATGTACTAGTGGCTTATATCACATCTGATCTGATTCCTGATCGGATACCTTATCAAAGCGACTGTCTTGTTGAATGGGATGAGAAAAGCTTAGCACTTCGCACTGAGGATATTTCCAGTAACGGTATTTGCCTACAACAAGATAAAACCACTACCCTTAAGCCAGGTCAGGAAATTCGCCTACGCTTACAGCTACCAAATGAATCTGAAGTGCGTTGGTTGCCGGGAAAAGTGGCCTGGTCACGGACCGCATGGGCAGGTATTGAGTTCACTCTCACGCCGGACGAACAAACACGGTTTGATCGGAGTTTTGAATTTTTGCTTGAAGAACAAGGGTTATTGAAAATTGTGCAACGCATACTGGTTGGCAACTTGCGTCACTATCTTGAGGAAAAGTTGCCCAACTACATGGTGCCCTCTCAGTTCATATTACTGAAGGCCTTGCCGCTGACACCCAATGGCAAGATCAATCGCCGTGCGCTCCCTGCCCCTGAATCCTCTTCTGACTCAGTCAAAAAAGATTTTTTGCCCCAAACGGAAATGGAGAACCTGATTGCAGCAGTTTGGCAAGAGGTATTGCAAATCAAGAAGGTGGGGATTTATGATCATTTCTTTGAGATAGGGGGTCATTCCCTACTGATTGCCCAAGTGCAATCCAAATTACAGGACAGCTTGGGCCAACAGATTAGCATGGTAGAACTGTTTGAACATCCCACCATCCATGCCTTGGCAGAACATTTAAGCAATAAAAAAGCGAAGCCGCTGTCAACTCAACCAGAACCGCAGACGAAAAACCACACCCGTACCCTTTCTAATGAGATTGCGATTATCGGTATGGCCGGGCGTTTTCCGGGGGCGAACGATATTGAGGCCTTTTGGCAGAATCTGCAAGATGGCGTAGAATCCATTACTTTTTTCTCGGATGAAGAACTGAGAACTGCCGGAATCGACAGCGCAACACTGAATCAACCCCATTATGTCAAAGCCGGGGGCGTTCTCTCAGATGTTGAGCAATTTGATGCGGCCTTCTTTGACTTCAGTCCAAAAGAAGCAGAAATGACGGATCCGCAACACCGCCTGTTTTTGGAGTGTGCTTGGCAAGCCATTGAACATGCTGGCATTGAGCCGGGAACCGACGACTCTGCTATTGGGGTTTATGCGGGTGTGGGTATGAACACTTACCTCCTCAATAATCTTTCTCCAAACCCTCAATTCTCAGACTCGGTCGATCATTACCAGCTGATGATTGGCAATGGTAACGATTTTCTGCCTACACGGGTATCCTATAAATTGAACTTAAAAGGGCCCAGTGTCAATGTTCAAACAGCCTGTTCGACTTCATTAGTGGCCGTTCACACAGCTTGCAAAAGTTTGTTGGATGGGGAATGCGATGTCGCTTTGGCGGGTGGTGTTTCAATTCGTGTGCCACACAAGGCGGGTTATTTGTATCAAGAGGGCATGATCATGTCTCCCGATGGCCATTGCCGCGCTTTTGATGCGAATGCCCAAGGCACGGTAGGGGGTAACGGTGCGGGTGTGGTGGTTTTGAAAAGACTGGAGGCTGCCCTAGCGGATGGCGACTGTATCCATGCCATTATTAAAGGTTCCGCCATTAATAACGACGGTTCTGTGAAAGTGGGTTATACGGCCCCCAGTGTCGAGGGGCAAGCAGCCGTGATTACGGAAGCGCAAGCGAACGCTGGCGTTAAAGCCGATACCATCAGCTATATCGAAACCCACGGCACCGGTACCAAGCTGGGTGATCCAATTGAAATGGCCGCACTAAACAAGGCGTTTCAGGCCCACACCCAGAAACAAGGGTTCTGTGCGATAGGTTCTGTGAAAAGCAATATTGGCCATACCGATGCGGCGGCCGGGGTAGCCGGTTTGATCAAAACCGTGCAGGCGCTGAAACACCAGTGTTTGCCACCCAGTCTGCACTTTGAACACCCTAATCCGCAGATTGATTTTGCCAACAGTCCCTTTTACGTCAATAACACACGTTCTGAATGGAAGACGCTCAATGGGACACCTCGTCGCGCCGGGGTGAGTTCATTTGGTATTGGGGGTACCAATGCCCATCTGGTTCTTGAAGAAGCGCCAACCCCGCAATCATCAAGCGAATCTCGCTCTTGGCAACTGCTGGTTCTTTCCGCCAAAACGGAATCGGCACTTGAAACGGCAACCGCCAATCTGGCCACCTATTTAGAACACCATCCTGAAAACAACCTCGCTGATGTCGCTTATACACTGAGCAAAGGTCGCAAGGCTTTCAGCCATCGACGCATGTTGATGGTTCAGAATACGGATGAAGCGGTTCGCGCACTGCATAGCCTCGATCCCACAAGCGTTTTGACCCACTCCCAAGCGTTAAAAGATCGGCCTGTCGTGTTTATGTTTTCCGGGCAAGGCGCCCAGTATGTCAATATGGGGTGGGAACTGTATCAAACTGAGCCAACCTTCCGGGAAGAGATTGATCGGTGTTCAGCTTACCTGAAACCTCACTTGGAACTGGATTTGCGCCAAATACTGTACCCCAGCGAAGAACAGACTTCAGAAGCAGAACAACAACTTAAACAAACGGCGATTGCTCAACCTGCCTTGTTTGTGATTGACTATGCGCTTGCCAAATTATGGATGTCGTGGGGTGTACATCCTGATGCGATGATCGGCCACAGCCTGGGGGAATATGTCGCGGCCTGTCTGTCGGGCGTGTTCTCACTGGAAGAGGCCTTATCGTTGGTGGCCGCCAGAGGGCAATTGATGCAGCAACTCCCCCAAGGCGCTATGCTTTCGGTCTCACTCTCAGAAGCAGAGGTGCAACCCCTATTAGGCAAAGAACTGTCTTTGGCAGCCATTAATGCCCCTGATCTGTGCGTGGTTTCAGGTATGACGGAGGCTGTTGAGGCATTAGAAAATCAGTTGACCAGAGAAGACATAGCCTGTCGCCGTCTCCAGACTTCCCATGCCTTTCATTCTCAGATGATGGATCCGATTTTGGCCTCATTCACAAAACTGGTCAAACAAGTCAGACTCTGTCC
>JAYQWI020000851.1:0-3646 GCA_035871815.2 Candidatus Parabeggiatoa communis | reverse complement strand
GAGTATCAGTATTCGTGGAATCTTAACGGGCATGGCTCGCTTTGATCAATTGATGGGTGTGATTGATTTCGTGAACGATCCGACGGCGTTTTTCTATGATAGACTAATGAACAGAACGCTTAGAATCTTAAATCGCTTAAGATTCTTAAAGTGGTTGCGTTTATATAATAAGAAGAAAAAGGCTAAAAAGGATGCTTCTAAAAAGAATAAAGATGAAGACTGCCCAGTAACGGGAAATAGCTTTACAGCGGAGACGCTGGTACACACCCAGCGGGGATTGATTACCATTGCCGAAGTACAAATTGGGGATCAAGTTTGGTCCTACAATGAGGAAACAGGCGAACAACAATGGAATGAAGTTGTTCACCTGATTCAAGGCGAGCAGGAATATGATTTAGTTGTCTTGACACTTGAAAATGATGAGATTATTGAGGCCACCAATGAGCATCCGTTCTATGTGGTTGAAAAAGGTTGGGTGGGTGCTGAAAACCTGACTCAAGGCGATGTGCTGCTTCTGAAAGAGGGTAATATTAAAGTTGTTGCCCTTGTTCGGGAACAGAGAAAAACGGTTGTCTACAATTTGACGGTGGCTAATGCCCATAACTATTTTGTGGGTAGTGATGGGGTGTTGGTGCATAATGCGAGCAAAAAAGGGAAGAGGGCAGATAAGGGGCCGATGGATGTTTGTATCAGGTTGGATGGTACTGGAAAAGTGCATGGAGAACTAGAATATTTCCCGAAACCAAAAGATTTCGATAGATATTCACGAGAGGAATTGGAGGACTTACTCGACGAACTGAGGAAAAGCATAGAGACGCGAATTGAAGTGACTGTGGATAAGGGGCGTGAGAGGAACCACGGGCAGCGTCAGGGGAATGAACAAAAACTCATTAAGCAACTAGAAAAATATTTAAGTAAGTGAATCATGATAGACAATTTAGAAGGAACACAACTCATTCAGGAACTACTAACGGATCCTGATAGGTTTCGTGAACAAGGTTGGGGCTTCCAACTATGGGAGGCGGGTCTTCCAGTAGAAACATTACGCCCACTGCTGAAGCATAACGACCGGCGGGTTCGACGTGAAGCGGTCTGGGTGGCATCTGAACTGGGTCACAAAGCACGCAGCCTGATTCATGATGCAATCCCATTAATCTATGATGGCGACCGAGACATTCAATACTCTGCCCTTGAAATCGTTATGGTGTGTTCTTTTGCAGAGAATGTTGACCACTTCGTACACGTCGTTCGTTCATTGCAGAGCGACGACAAGCTAATACGAGGTCTCGCGATGTTTTTAGTATCTAATGCCGATGCGTCGCGATTGGAAGCGGGGATTCGATTATTCAGCTCCCCTGGTTCTTCCGACAAACTGCATAAACAGGGGCTTTCAAATTTGTTAAAGGGTAAGTTTATACTTCCTAAACAAGTTTTAATGATGATTGATGACAAGGAGCCACTCGTTCAAAAATACGGTACCATTGCCGCAAAAAGGCTTATTAAAAACTTTCCAGAGTTGATTGTGCATGCTATATCAAGTGCGAATCCCGATGTGCGCCACTTCTCCTTGAAAGCGTGTCATTCTATCAAGAATGCTAACCACTTTGTGCATGTTGTTCGTTCATTACAGAACGATGATGAACTCATGCGAATTTTTTCGATGCATTTCATGTCTAGTGCCTATGTGTCGCAGCTAGAAGCGGCGGCTCGATTACTTGGCTCCTCTAGTTCTTCCGACAAACAGCATAAACAAGGGCTTAATCATTTGATAAAGGATGAACTCTTGGAGCCTAAACAAGTTTTGAGAATGATTAATGACAACTCGCCACTCGTTCGAAAATACGGCGCAATCGCAGCAAAAAGGCTGATTGAAAAGTCTCCTGAGTTGATTGCGAATGCGACATCAAGTGTGGATCGTGATGTGCGTAAATTTTCCCTAAAGGAGTGCTCTTTTTCAGAGAATGATAACCTCTTCGTGCATGTCGTTCGTTCATTGCAGAGCGATGATGAGGGCATACGAGTTTTGGTGATGCATTTGATGTATAAGGCTTATTTGTCGCAATTGGAAGCAGCGGCTCAATTACTCGGTTCCTCTCGTTCCGACAAACTACATTTAAACGGGCTTCATCATTTGTTAAAGGGCTCACTCCTGAATCCAGAACAAGTGTTGAGAATGATTGATGACAAGGAGCCACTGGTTCGGAGATACGGTGCAATAGCGGCAAAAAGACTTATTCAAAAGTTTCCCGAGTTGATTGCACATGCGGCAGCAAGTACAGATATTGATGTGTGCAAATTCTCCCTAAAGGAATACTCTTTTGTAGAGAATGAGGAAACGTAAATGAGCATCCGTTCTATGTGGTTGAGAAAGGCTGGGTGGGTGCTGAAAACCTGACTCAAGGAGATGTGCTGGTTCTTCAATCGGGTAATATTGAAGTTGTTGCCCTTGATCGGGAACAGAGAAAAACGGCTGTCTACAATTTGACGGTGGCTAATGCCATAATGTGGGTCAGGATGGGGTGTTGGTGCATAACTTAAATTGTTCCTTTGAAAAAAAGATAAAGAAACAATTAGCTAAACGCGGATGGACTGAAGAAAGTGTTAAAAATTTAGTCACTAATCCCCATAGAACCGTTCAGACACGGGATAATAGATGGAAAAGTGATGGTAGTGGTAGAAGAGATGATCCAGCTACCGCTTTCATAGATGACAAGGGGCATTATGTGGTTCGGAATGACCTAGATGGAAGCATTGTACCAGTTTCAAATATTAACGATCCAAATTGGCAAACTCCTTTTTAAATTCGTGATTCAGGACTAGAAAGTGGATAATAAATTTCTAAATCTTGGTATTCAAAGAGGTGGAGAATTATTTGTAAGTACTGAACCATAAATTTTCAGGTATTTTAATAGAAGCAACCAGAATAGGGGGCAATCCCTTTTGGTTGCCCTTTGCGGTAACAATACCTGTTTATTAGAGACGCGAAGCATCGCGTCTCTACAATTCTTAAATTAGAGACGCGATGCAGAGCAAATCAATGATTCGCGTTTTTGTTTTGTAGAGACGCGATGCTTCGCGTCTCAATGGCTCGCGTCTTTGTAAATACTTTCGCCAAAAATTTTCATGTGCGTAGGAGCAATCCTTTGGCTCAAGCCCTTTGCGGTAAAATACCTGTTTATTTGTGGTTCAGTACTTACCTGCAAAGCAAGCCTTGGAATTTATCAACAGTTGTCAAAACCAAGAACTAGCCATCATAGGAATAGAAGGGTTCAAGTTGGATAACTGTACGACGAAACCACAATTAGACATAATCGCTGATTTTTCTCCAAAGTCAGCGATAAAAGATTGGTTAACATTTAAAAACAGAACAAACCAAACAGCTCAAAAATTTGTATTAAATTTCACAGAGGTGGAAGATTTATGGTTTGTTTTTGTCACTTTTACAAAAGAAGAACTAATGAGCGAGTCAACATAGAATGTCTAGAAGCTTTGTGATTTCCCCCATGTTCGCTAGACACTTGTTTTTTGAAGTTCTTTGATAAAAAAACGCTTTTTTTGTAATTCATCTTCGCTTTTTTTGATTGCTTAGTTATGGGTAGCCAATGTTGGTTATGTTTGTTAAATATACTTGTCCCTTTATAATATA
>JAYQWI020000850.1:0-5083 GCA_035871815.2 Candidatus Parabeggiatoa communis | reverse complement strand
CTTTTTTCTTGATCGCTTTCAAATACACTGGCTGAATTGGCAATAATCGGTGTCTTTTTAAATTCAGAGAGTGTTCGTAGTATTTGAACCGCTTCAAATCCGGTCATCACAGGCATAACCAAGTCCATAAAAATAATATCAGGATGCCATTTTTGAGCTTGTTCTACGGCTTCTTGCCCATTACAACCTTCAATCACTTTAAAACCAAACCACTCTAACATGTTGAGCAATATGATGCGGTTTTCTGAGCGATCATCTACTATTAAGGCCGTTCGTCGTTTCCCTTTATAACCGATCATTTTATGTAAAGTGTCTTGTACCGCTTTCCCTTTAATATCAACGATAGGCAAATTTAAGTCAAACCCAAAAGTACTCCCTTTGCTTTCTTCACTACTAACACGAATTTCATTTCCCATCAATGAAACTAATTGCCGACTGATGGCTAAACCTAAACCGGTTCCTTCTGCCCGTTTTTGAGTATCACCAACCTGTTCAAAAGGTAGAAATATTTTCTGCAATTGTTGAGGGGTCATGCCTACGCCACTGTCTTTGACTTCAAAGCGTAGATTCACCATATGAATCGTTTCATCTATGACTGATAGACGTAAGGTGACTCCCCCCTCATCTGTGAATTTAACGGCATTACCTAACAGATTAATCAGCACTTGTCGCAAGCGTTTTTCATCAGCTTCAATGCCTTCCGGTAACTTGCCAACGGCTTCGTAATGAAATTGAATATCTTTTTGTTGGGCCCGCATACGCATCATGCCCGTAATGCCTTCTATGAAACTGGATAAATGAATAGTCGTGGCATATAAATCTAATTTACGGGCTTCAATTTTAGATAAGTCCAAAATATCATTGATCAGCGTTAAGAGATGCGTACCACTTTGATAGATGGTATTGATGCCATTGAGTTGCGATTCATTTAAATTTTGGTCTCGTTTCAGAATTTGGGCGTAGCCTAAAATGCCATTGAGGGGCGTTCTTAATTCATGGCTCATATTAGACAGAAAATCACTTTTGGCTTGACTGGCAAACTCGGCTACTTTCTTAGCCTCTTGTAATGCTTTATTAGCGACTTCTAACTGAGTTGTCCGTATTTTAACACGTTGTTCTAATTCTGCATTGAGTTGGCGAATTTCATTTTCAGCTTGCTTACGTTTGATAACCGTTGCAATACTGCTTGCGATGACTTCATAGAAAGAAATGACTGCCGGAGAAAACATGTCTTTTCTACTATCCGCTAAATGCAGTAAGCCCAGACATTCATTTTCAGAACGTAATGGTATCAAAGAAATGGATTGATAATCTTCTTTGCAACAATTATTTTTTAAGTAACATTGTTCATGTTGTTCAGCATGAGATGACATAAATTGTTTAATATCATTGCTGCCAAAACTGCCGTATTCAGTAAATGAAATGCTTGAAGAACAGTCTCTTTCTGATTTTTTTTCAGAAATAATATTGCCGCAGATACAAGACAATACAGGATTTTTTTCAGCATCTAAAACTAAATTGCCCTTTTCATCACGCACACAGAGTTCTTTTTCACTTTCTAAAAAATGAGTTGAAAAGCCTATGGCATCATAATAAGGAAAATCGTTCTTGTCTTGTAACCGAATTCCAATGGCTTCAAAGCCTGAAAATGCTTTGATGAGGCTGAGAATATTATGAATCATATCCCTAATCTCATCAGTTTGATAAAAGGCACCCAGTACTTGTGTCGCTAAACCCGCTTCGGCTTGCTTAATTTTTTGATAAGTCCTCGCATTACCAATAGCCAAGCCACAAACATCAACGATATAGCTGGCCATGTTCAGATAATGCTCTTTATATTCCGGACAGGCCATTTCATCTAGCTTCATCACACCGACAATGTCGTTTTGATGTTTAAAGCGTAATAAAAAGCCGTTACCTGATTCCGTCCAGCTATATTTTTCATTAAAATGAAGCCGTTGATTTTGCAGCGTTTCATTTTCGGCAATGGGCATCGGCCAGGCCTGTCGTTTTTCAGGCTGCTTGTCTCTAATAGATAAAAAATAGAGGCTTTGCGGCGCAAATAGCATTGCGAATATATCAACGATTCGGTCAATAATCTCTGATTCTGTAAAGGTTTGACTTAACTGGCTAATTAAGTCTAAAGCCATTGAATAGTCGGCATTTTGCTTCTGGGTGACCGTTAAACTCATTTTTTGTTATCGCTAACTCGTTTTCTAATTCGCTGCTTAGGTTTTGCTGATCTTCTAATATGATTTTGCTGAGAAACAATCTCAAAAAATCAAGGCCTATTGGCACAATTTCATAGGGCCTATCAATAAAATCAGCACATTCTCGCAAATATTGTGCGCTGTTTGCCTCTACGCCAGTATCAAACAAGACTAATTGAGTAGAAAAGTTTTGAAAAAAATCACGAGCGCCTTGTTGTTCAAAGCCCCATTTTGCGATTTGCACTTTCCAATTGGCCAGCCAGCTAGAGCTTATTAAGTAAGCCCCTTGTTGTAAATAATGCTCAATTAATGTTTTGCTGGCTATAGCAGAAAAGCACTGTTCTAACTGGTGTAATTGCCAGTTTTTCTCAACGGCCTCATTTTTTAACTTAGCCAGACAAAATCCCCCAATGATATGAATTTTACTATAATCATTGGGGTTCCCAATTAAGCCTGCCAATTCATCCGCTTGTATATGAGGACAACCACAGCGAGCAGGATAAGTCAGAAAAGTCACCGCTTCAAAGCCATCTAACTTCTGAATGGCTTCGACTTCTTTTTGGAAATTTTGGCTGACTAAAATACAGATTTTAGGCTTCATGGCTTTCATCTATTGACCAATTCAGTGGATAACGTCCCCATTTATGCACGGATTCTGAGATAGCGAGTAATGTTTCCTCTGGCACTTGCCAAGGAATTTCTCCGTGATTATCGGCTAAAATATAACCACCACCTGGGCCTGCTTTAGCAATCGCTTCTTTGACAATCGCTTCTGCTTGATCTGGAGTCCATTTACGCATTTCAACACCATTTAAATTACCTAGCACCGTCAGTTTGCCTTTACAAGCGGCCTTCACTTCAGTCAAGTCTTCAAGTACGCTGATGCCTATAGCAGCAGTGCCAGTTTGACTAATATCATTTAAAACAGGTAAACTGCGTCCAGACGCTAAATGGGTAGCCGTTGGCCCTTTAATGCGCGCAATAGTGCGTTTTGCAATTTTAAAACCGCTTTCCAAATACATCTCCCTTGGTGTGACGGTTGTGGAAGAAACCGGATCAAAGTAACAAATAGCGGTTGCACCAGCTTCTAATTGTGCATTAGACCATTCCACACAAAATTCTTCATTCATTTTCATCAAACGATCAAATAAATCAGGGTGTTCATACATGAGTTCAATGTATTTATCGAACCCCATTTGCATAACGGGTAAAGAGAAGGGTGATATAGCGGTTGCAATAATTGGAGCGTCATCGCCAATCTTTGCTTTTAATTGTTGGGTGGCTTCTAAAACCTTGATTAAACAAGGTGTTTCTTTAACCTTGGGTGGTTCAATATATTTAATATCTTCTGGTTTACGAATGATAGGTGTACCTGAATTAGGCGGCCCATCTTCACGATAAATCACATCACTACCCCAAGCCTCTACTTCTACTGGCGCATAAAAGAAACTGTAAATACAATCATTGCGATATTTTTTACGCATTCTCAGTTGGCCTTCAACCACATTTTCCGCTTTGGAAAAATACTCTTGAATAGAAAGCCCGAGTTCTTTAGCACCGTGCATGGTGACTAGCAAAAAAAGCGGTACGCGATCTGGTTCTTGGTGTCCTAGCGTGGTTAATACCCGTTGTAACGAGGTCATTTCTTGTGTCATGCGATTTTCTCCATAAAAGTTGTTACGATATTCACAGCTTCTGAGGCATTTTTCCCCATGGCATCTGCCCCAATTTCTTGCCATAATTGTGGGTCAAATCGGAAAGGGGCACCCCCAACGACGATTTTAGTCTCAGGACTCGTCAGTTTAATTCTCTCAATTAAGCTTTTAATACGCAATGCCGAGTTGAGCATGAGTACAGAAACTAACAGTAGTTTGACATTATCCTCTTTGACACGTACTGCAAGTGCTTCTATATCTGTGCTTTGAGCATAATCGAGTAATTCAAATCCGCTCGCTCGTAGCATGGTATAAACAATACGTTTACCTAAAAAATGGTAATCATTAAACACCACAATCGCCATATTAGGTTCGCGTTTTCTAGCGGGATCGACAGAAGGCAGTATAGTATCTACGATTTCTTCACAGATACGGCCACTCATATACAGTTGAGACAAGGCAACATTACCTTCTTCCCATTTTGATCCGATACGTTCCATAACGGGAACTACAATTTTTTCAACACATTGCATTGCACCTTCGGCTTGTGCAATTTCACTTATCAATTTTTTTGCAGCAATTTTGTTAAGAGATAACAATGCGTTTTCAAATGCATCTGTCTGGTTTGTCATCACGTCACGTCTCCTAGACTTTGAACTTGGGTTTAACATTTTTTGCCAATATGGAATAGAACGCAGATAATACTGATTATGGCCTGATTGGCGCTTATTTTTTTTAAATCATTGATTTTTAATATTTTAATCAGTGTTAATCGTGAGAATCAGTCAAATCAGCGTTCTATCTAATTCTTAGGTTTGATTTATTATATTACCTTAAATTGAACCCAAAAATCAGATAAAATTAAAACTATCAAAATCCCATTTTTTATGCCTAATTCCCAATTCAAGCAACCATGCCATCATCAACCCTGACTCAAATCTTACTCGGTTCCTTACTAGATAGCCCTGCCGTTGTGGAATTGGCCTCGCAAGCGGGCGAAAAGGCGTTTAACATTATCAAAACACATTTTACCTATTCGGCGGCGCAAATCACTACCGCATACCAAGACGGCTTTGGTTATGCCCTCATGGCGATAAGTGTCGGAGTGGCTCATGACAAATTGGGCTTTTCCCAAAAGATTTTCAACGCCAAAATCACTCGCGAATTTGCTGAAAAAATTGAAGTTCACTATTTACAACCCTTTGTCAATCAAATAAG
>JAYQWI020000849.1:0-2965 GCA_035871815.2 Candidatus Parabeggiatoa communis | reverse complement strand
ATTATAATTCTTAAGTACCCTCAATGGCACTTTTTTAATTCACCTCTACGTCAGAGGTTCAACTTGAAGGTTTTGAAGTCATTAATCCCTGTAGCAATCGTTTTTAACAACCTCTTTTCAAAAGGATACTATGAAAAATTTAACCGCAAACCCAAAGACATTACGCAACTTGTCCGCACTGGCTGTCATGATGCTGGGATTGTTACTGTGGATACCGCAAGGCTGGGCGGCTACGATTCATTCAACTGCGGCCGGTGGCGATTGGAATAAGGCGGAGACTTGGGTTGGTGGGCAAGTGCCGACTGAGAATGATAGGGTTGTGGTTAATGGAGTAGTTAATGTTACAGGCGCAACTGTGAAAGAAGTTGTCATTTCAACAGGTGCTATTCTCCAAAGTCATGGCACTAGCAGTGATACCCTAACTGTCAATGGAGACATTACTAACAACGGTATCATTAAAAATGCTGATAACGGGACTCGATTTTATATAAAAGTTTCTGGAAACTTAATTAACAATGGTAAATGGGATAATTTTCGAACAACGCTCACCAAGGGTATCCAAACAATAACGATTTCTGGAAATCCACTTTCAAGTCGGGTCGTTTTTTATAAAGATTTCTCAATAACTGACAATTCGTTCACCTTTGCTGGTAATGTAAATTTTAATGGTCACAAAATCACGTTGCCTACTTCTGGAAAGATTATTGCGTTGAAACAAGTTATTGGTAGTGTCAATATAGAAGGAGAGAATACCACTCTTATATTTCAAAATAACAGTGGTGAATCTCAACGAATTGACAGTACCTACAATGTGAATACTGTTATTTTAGCGGGCGCGGGTAAGAAAGAAGTGTTAGCTCCCACTATAAATGGTTCTGTGATTGTCAAAAAAGAGGTCATTATCCAAGTGTTAGGTGCTACTATAAATGGTTCATTAATTGTCGAAAAAGAAGCCATTCTCCAAAATTATGGTTCTAGTTGTTGGTGTACCCTAACTGTCAATGGAGACATTACTAACAACGGTATCATTAAAAATGGTCATGAAAGGGGTTATTTTTATATAAACGTTTCTGGCAACATCCTCAATAACGGCATATGGAACAACTACCACACCACCCTCACTTTCCCCAGCGGCGAATTTCGCATGACCGGCACACCCACTTGGGAAAAACCCTACCGAGGCAGTTCCTACGAAATCACCGACTACCTCACCACCCAACACCATTGGCAAGTCAGTGTGGATGGGGGCCCTTGGTCTGAATAGAGAGGTATTAATGATCCGAGTTTGGTTGCGTTGCCGACGGCTGTGCCAGAGGTGACAATTCCACCTGTGCAAGATTCAGATACTACCGTTACTGGTATTATCAAACCTAAAGTTTATATTACCACCAACCGTTATCTCTATAGTAAAGAATATCCTTATATCTCTGTTTATGTGAGTACAGATGTAGAAGGATCTGAAATGACTGAGGAATTATATGATATTTATGTTGCTGTTGGCGGACCTAATGGATTAGCTTTATTCGATCCTGGGCTGGGGATTTCAGGACTATCAACAGAAGCAATACCTTATTCGGCTAATGTGACAGTGATGCAAAGTGATTGGGTAGAAACTTTCAATTATGAACTCACTGATTATGCCTCTGCTGGTGACTATTTTGTTCATATTGCTGTACTAAGCAAGGGTGGTCATCTTATATCAGAAGATAGTGTGGATTTTGTATACGATCCAGATTACCAGGACCCATTTATTGCTATAGAAACATCCACAAGAAGCTCTGATAAAAGAACTAATAGAGCTGGTATCAATGGAATTCATTATCTTGAACCTAATAGCAGTTTATCAGATAGCTTAAAAGACTATCATCCTGAACTCAAACAAAAACTGAAAATGTATGATGTCGTCAGTTCGGCGCAAACTGGATTGGATTTACTAGAGGAAGCAGGCGGAATTATTTCTGAATATGTCAATGATGGCAAAGATTGTAATATAGATGAAACTCAAAGGGATTTTTTATTGGTTGCTCGGATGATGGAATATGTGCTGAACAAATCTAGCGCTAGCGTCTACAAAGGAGCGAATATCAAGTTTGCTGGTGCGTTGAAGGAAATTTATAAAGGCGAAAATCAACGCCTTATAGCATATCAAAGTGTTTTAACAGGTTCAGTATTTTTGAAGTTCAAACACGTTACCAGATTTTTTAGAATTGATAGTGCTGGACAACGTACCTTAAAGGTTGAAGTCAAGCCTATCTTTCATTTTCCTTACCAATCTAGTTTGTATAAGAAAACGTACTATCATCAACTGTCTGAAGCTCGTAAACGGGGTTATACTTTTGAAGTACAGTCTAAGAAAAAGAAATGGGGAGATAATAGATATGAACTTAAAAATGTCATTCCCGGTGCTTATTCAATAACTGCTACCGACACAACTAATGGTCAAGTTTATAGAACAAACCGAGTACTCAAGAAACTAGGTGAAACAGTTACTATCACATTTGATTATGATGGTAATTACGAGGAAATTTCAACACAACCTACTGGTATTGAATGTTTTTGAGAGTTTTTTTGCTTCACATTTTCTAGGTGGATACTGCTCCATCGCATATCCACCCAATGTTAGAATCAGATTTCACTGGATTTAAGGATTTTCAGGATGTTTTATAATGTTTTTCCGGTTAATCCTTTAAAATTTATCTTTTGACTATTGAAGCTTGCTTGGAACTTTTCGATTCGTTGGAATTTTTAATTCTCGTGTATCGAAATCAGGAGGAATGGTGGGCAAGCGGGCGGTGATATTTTGGGTTAATATTGAGCTCATTGCCGCCCGTTTACCCACCCTACAAATCGGGGGTGAAAAAAAAAGTGCCAGTGCAACGTGTTATCACCTTGCGAACCGGCTGCCCCTAAGTGATGATATTTCATTTTATAATCTCATTTATTAAGACTATGTTAGTAGAATTTT
>JAYQWI020000848.1:0-4129 GCA_035871815.2 Candidatus Parabeggiatoa communis | reverse complement strand
TTAGCAAAGGTAATTTGACTTAAAGACGGATCCTTTTAGGCAAAAGCCCTGATTTCAGTTGTTTGCCTCTAAAGCTTATTCAAGAAGATCACGTTTTTTAAGATCATGATTTCTCATTGCTTTCAATTATGGGTGAAAATTGTTCATAACATGACAGTGTTCAAAAAATATGAAAAGAAGTGGTTATCAGTAAACATAGAGTGCTTGGCCCCATTCATTGAACACAAAACCGTGCAATGCTGGAAAGATTAGGATTGATGCCATCTCTACCGCTCAATCATCGACAGCCATTTCAAAATTGAGCTTGACATTTTATGGGTGAGTGAGTATTTTTTTCACCCTCAAAATGGCAGATACCCTTTAATTCATTTAATTAATTAATGTCATTGGATTTTATATAATACTGATTAAGCTTAAATCATTTTCAAAGGTTTTAAAATTTGTTATCGTATATCTATCGAATAATAACGAATCATATCGTATCATTTAACTCGATGATCAAGTTTTCTTATTCTGCTATATAACTACAAGGATTGTTTATAATAAAAGATAGGTACTGGGTATTTGAGGAGTTCATCAGTCTCAACCTTATTCATTTATCAATGATAGTCAATGACATGAAACTTGGAAAAATATAATCCTTTCTTATATACAATCCTTGTCGTTATTGTTGAGGAATTAAATGATTACTGGGATAAGTTTAGACTCAAATTTGGATTGTAGCCCATTATCTTGGCATAGAAAACCCTGTTCGTAGGTACTTTAATGGCAACAAAAATACCCTTTACTGCGCGTGAGATGAAAAGAGCTTGGGATCAAAATCTTCATGCCATCTCACAAGTGAAAGAACAATATAGGACTAATGCCCATCGTTTACTCTTATTTTATGCGGTAGAATGTGGTTTAAAAGTCTTGATCATGAAAGATAAAAAACAATCACGAACAGATGGTTTAAACCCTGATATTTTAACCCATGATATTAATAAACTTTTAAAGGAATTGAGGGCTAAGGGTGATCTGATTTTAAATCGGACTCAGATGGAACCCATTAAAAAAAGTGATAGAAAAAGTAAAGATACACGCACAGTTGAACCAAAAGACTTTAATCAAATGTGGCGTTATGGCGGTAAGTCAAATGGCCTATCCGACAAAGAGATTGAAGAAAAATTATTCAAAATCGTTGAATGGATTGAATTAGAATTGAAAAAAACATGAAATTAAGAACTTGGTTAGATATAGATCGGATTATAAGAAATAAAACCAATGGTTTAACCAAAATGCCTCCTGGTATTTTGGATATCAATTGTTTTTATGATGCGATTGAAATGGCATACGATTCACAAAAGATTAAAGAGGAAGAAGCGAAAAAGATATTAAAGGAATGGTTTTTAGATTGGTTTGATCAAACAGAATCAGTGATTCGTTTGGATATAGATGACAGCACTATACCAGTAGAATTTTTGCCGGGAGAGACTACTGCCCACAACCTAAAAAATGCGTTTCATCCTTTCTGGAAGGAAGTGGAATATCTGGAAAGTGCTGAAATAAATAGCCATACCATTCAATTTCCCCCCCCCTTTTCCGATGATATGCTTATGATTGCTTTTCATTCTTTCAAAGGTGGGGTAGGTAGAACTTCGCATTTAGTCGCTTACTTATTTGCTTTACTTGAGCAAGCTAAGGCTATTCATCATGATACGAATATATTGGTAATAGATGCCGACTTAGAAGCACCCGGTTTAACGTATTGGCATCGCAAGGAAAAATTACAACCGACAGTATCCATAATTGATTTTCTTGAAGCTTATCATTATCCGCCAACGGATCAAAAAAGTACGATTGCCTTTTATGCCAAAGAATTAAAAAAATCCTATCATGATTATGGATTTTATTTTATGCCAGCTTGTTTAGAAGACAATCAGTTGCTTGATATTCGTATTTTACCGGAACATATTGCACAAAGTCTTGAGGGGACTTGGGAGTGTAGTCAGGCTATTTACCAATTAGCTAAAGCGATTAAGGCAAACTATGTCTTAATTGATCTCAGAGCAGGATTAACGGAATTAGCCAGTCCCATTCTTTTTGATCCCCGAATAGAACGTTATTTGATAACCACTTTATCGGAACAATCCGTTAGCGGAACAAGACTCGCATTGGAAAAATTGTCAAAACTGGCACCGAGATTGGAAGAAATTGAAGCGGGAACCTATTTAGATCCTAAATTGATCATCAGTATGCTTAAACAAGACTTGAAAGATTCTCCAATCTATGAGAATGTCTTTCAAAATCTTGTTGAGAGTTATAGTGTTCAAGAAAAAAATGATGATATACACACTTTGCGGTTAAATATTGAAGAAACGTTTTTTGCTGAACAGTTACTTTATTTTTCTGATTGGAGAGATGCTCGCAAAAAAATTAATGAAGACACCACCTTAATGCAATGGGCAAGGCAAAGGGCAAAAGAGGTTTTAACGCCGCTGGTTCAAAAAAACAATAATTCGCTTGAGCAAGTCAGCATATTAAAGGCAATATGCGAAAAGTATGAATATGCTGAAAGTGGTGAAAGCGATGATTTGTTGATGACAAAACCACTCAAAAATTTAGCTTTAAATCATATCGAAGACTTGCCAAGAGTTGTTTGTATTGGCGCTAAAGGGGCTGGAAAAACATTTAACTATGTTCAATTAGCACATTTTGAACGCTGGCCTCATTTTTTAGAAAAAACCAGTATTGATCCCGTTCAGGGAACAGAGGGAACTGATCGCTTTATTTTTCCCCTTTTACAATCTAATACCTTGAAAGGTAAAGCATTACAAAAAATTGAGCAAGCGAGAAAAGCCTTTATCACACATATTGAAGCGGCCTCTTTTTCGCATAGTCGTCTTCATGATGATATCAAACGTGCCTTATCCGAACAATTACATGAAGAGGAGTGGCGTGCTTTTTGGATTGAAGTACTTTATCAAACGATCAACAAAACAGGTGACAGTCAACGCTCAAGTCAATCTTTAGTTGATCTGGATGTTTATTTGAAAGAAAAACAAGTGCGTGTCATTTTTTTATTTGATGGATTGGAAGATATTTTTTCAAAAATAGCCTCTGATGAAGCACAACAAATGGCTGTCAAAACATTACTTGATATGCCATACCGCTTGGGAGAAATACGGCAACCCAATATTGGACTGATTATTTTTTTGAGAAGAGATTTTCTAAGACATGCTATTCCTCAAAATCAAAGTCAATTTGAAAACCTGTACAGGGCTTATGATCTGTCTTGGGATTTTGACTCATTTTTGAAGTTTATTTATTGGATATGTGTTCAATCAAAAATAATTGACGCAGTCGATACCCATACTGATAAATTGACTTCAAAAGAAATCACTGAATTTCTGGAAAAGTTATGGGGTAAAAAACTGGGCCAAGATAATTCAAATGAAGCCATAACGGTTAATTGGGTTTATGCCGCTTTAACCGATTTTAATGGACGACTTCAAGCCAGAGATATTGTGAGATTATTATTATACTCAGCCGAGTATGGATTAAATAATCAAAATATATTTGAATATTGGAAAGAAACGCGGCTATTACCGCCTCCTGCAATACGTCAGTCAATAACTCATTGTAGTGAAAAGAAAGTAGCTGAAACCAAAGAAGAATATCCGTTATTTAAAGAATGGGCTTCAAAAATGGCTCAAATTTCTGCTGATAAACGCAAAATGCCATTTTCACCAGAACAGCTAGAAATAGAACCCAAAACGATAGAGATACTTAAAGAAATTGGTATCATCTATGAAGATAAGGAAATAAATGAAAATGAACGTTTTTACATGCCTGAAATATTTCGTACTGGCTTAGATTTTACTTATGCAGAACGTGGTAGAAAGCGTCTTTCAGTCCTCAAACGCCGTGGCAAAATGATAAGCTTGAATTTAATCTTCTCAAATTTCAAATTATGATAAAAACTCTCTACATAGATAATTTTAAAATCTTAAATGATTTTCGACTGAATTTTGAGCCAGTTACGGTTTTGATTGGAGAGAATAGCGTTGGCAAATCCACTGTTTTGCAAGCTTTGGAATTACTGTCTTATTTTACTCAAGGTAAAAAATATGGCACGCTTGATAATTAT
>JAYQWI020000847.1:0-3218 GCA_035871815.2 Candidatus Parabeggiatoa communis | reverse complement strand
TCCTTAATCAGTTCACCTGACTCCATACGCGAAATCATTTCTTTAACAATTTCCTCTGAACTCTTATTTTCATCTTTCATTTATTTTTCCAATCTATGAGGCCTTTTTAATTTCACGCAAAGGCGCAAAGGCGCAAAGGTATAAAGTATTATTAATTGATTTAGTTTTATGGCTAAAGCCGTAAGCGTGAATCCCAAAAGCCTTACGGGTTTAAACCCTTTCCTTCTGACCCCGTTTTATTTTAACCATTAACCATTAACCATTAACGTTTAACGTTGAGCGGGTTGTTACTGGTGATGGGACTTATTGCTTTGGCTTATTGGTTAGGACAACAATCATAATGAACATGCATAATAACATTTTAGACAATTCAACTGGCACTATTCAAATGCCTTATTATAAGCCCATCGGTAATGAAGTCGCACTATTTGAACAGGCTTACCGTCACCAACTCCCTGTTTTAATTAAAGGGCCAACGGGATGTGGCAAAACGCGCTTTGTCACCTATATGGCAGCACAATTAAATCGTCCCCTTTATACTGTGGCTTGCCATGACGATTTGACGGCGGCGGATTTAGTGGGCAGGCATCTCATTGGTAATGAATCGACTTATTGGAGTGATGGGCCTTTGACTCGTGCTGTGCGTGAAGGGGCCATTTGTTATTTAGATGAAGTGGTTGAAGCGCGTAAAGACACGACGGTTGTTTTACACCCTTTGACTGATGATCGGCGCATTTTACCGATTGAACGGACTAATGAGTGTTTACAAGCACCGCCCGAATTTATGCTAGTCGTTTCCTATAATCCGGGCTACCAAAATGTGCTCAAAGGCATGAAACCGAGTACGCGACAACGTTTTGTCGCCTTACGTTTTAACTATCCCAGTCCCAGCATTGAACAAGAAATCCTGATAGGTGAAACAGGAATTGATCAAAACTTAGCGGAGCGTCTCGTTAATTTAACGAATGCCCTGCGTGTACTCAAAGATCATGATATAGAAGAGGCCGCCTCCACCCGTCTTTTGGTTTATGCCGCGACACTGATCAAGCATGGTTTCAATCCCGTCGATGCCTGTCGTGCGGCCCTCGTTGAACCCTTAACCGATGATATAGAAACTGTGGAAGCCTTGATGGAAGTGATATTCGCCACTTTTGGAAAATAAGGCACTGGGATCGTTTCGTTAATTGATTTAGCATTTGCTAATTAAAGATTAGTAACAATTGACTGTTTATTCTGTAAAGACTACCATTCTTTGTTTGGCATAGTCAGGGTTAGTTGTTATCCCGTTAATCCTTTAATCTTGTGAATCCTGATTCAAATTTTAATGAGGGATAATATATATATGATAGAAGACGAACTCACCTATAAAATAATAGGTTGTGCTATGAAAGTACACAACACATTAGGCCCTGGATTTCAAGAAGTCATCTATCAAAGATGTCTTGCTATTGAACTGCAAAAAGTTGGCCTCTCATTTCTACGAGAAAAATCGCAAAAAATTTATTACGAAGGGACTGAAGTGGGTACACGTCGAGCAGATTTTGTTGTCGAAAACCAAGTCGTGATAGAAATCAAAGCAGTAACCAACTTAGAAGACGTACATATCGCTCAAGCTAAAAACTATGTGATTGCTTATGATTTTCCAAGAGGCTTGCTGATTAATTTTGGTGCCCAAAGCTTGCAAAAAAAACGGTTATTTAATCCTAAGCAAGCGTAGAATAGAGCTTCGCAGCAGCCACCATTTCGTTTTCTTTCTATTGACGAAAGGGAAGGGTTGTTTAGTACATCAGAGCAGGGGATTGAGCGGATGGGTGGCGTGGTGTTTTGAGCATTTATACCCCCTACATGGAAAGCGCCAACACATCAATCCGCTCACTCCCATGAGCCAAAGTACTTGAGGGTTGTTGTTTAGTACAGCGGATCATGGGATTTAACTAGGAGCTTCGCTATTCGCAGACCAGTAACCCCACCATTTATCAATCAATCTTGTCATCTTTTTTATTGATGGCATGATTTTGGTGGGTTTTGCGAAGCTGGCCTTCGGCGTAACGAAGTTCTACCCACCCTACAATTACTGTGAATTCTAAAATTTGCTCCAATTAAAAATTTTTATCAACATTTTGCGGTCTGGGTTATTTTAAGTGTACTCAATGGATATGATTGAAAATAACATAAAACCTAAAGTTTACATTGAAACAAGTATCCCCAGCTATTTGACTGCTTGGCGTAGTCCTGATTTGGTCATGGCAGCCAATCAAGAAACAACTAAAGAATGGTGGGATAACTGTGAACAATTTGATTTGTATGTATCAGCTTTTGTTATTCAGGAAGCCAGGGCTGGTGATCCAAATGCTGCAAAAAGGCGTTTGGAAAAATTGGAGGGTATTTTAGAGCTTGATGTCACGGAGGAAGTTGAAACATTTGCCACTCAATTATTAGAAAGAGTTCCTCTTCCACCAAAAGCTAAAATTGATGCTTTGCATATTTCTGTCGCAACCATTAATGGTATGGATTACCTGTTGACTTGGAATTGCACGCATATTGCCAATGCGACACTTCGTCCTAAAATAGAAGCTTTATGTCGAGAATTTGGCTATGAGCCACCAACGATATGTACACCACAAGAATTACGTGAGGTATAAACTATGTGGAAAGATACCATTGTAGAAGAAATTTATAAATATCGAGATGAATATGCAAAGCAGTTCAACTACGATATTCATCTCATTTGCCAAGATGTTAGAAAAAAACAAGGTGAAGGAGGACGGCGTGTTGTGACATTAAAAGCGCGTCAGCTTAAACAAGGATCGAGCGTAGGGTGGGTAGAGCGGTAGCGCAATGAAGTCATATCACTTGTGACGTTAAACCCATAATTTTATTGTGTTATTTTGTTTTATCCTGTCAATCGTTTAGTACAGCGGATCATCGGCTCTCACTCCTTGGTGGCGTGATGTTTTGAGCGTTTCTAATCATTAATTGGAAAAAGCCAAGACATCAATCCGCTCAATCCCCTGATCCGTTGTACTTAATGGTTTTGTTTAGTACTTTGCCTCAGAGGATATCATTCCTTGGAGGCGTGGTGTTTTGAAAGTGATTAGGCCAATTATCTTTTTAATCTACCCCCTAAATGTTTGAATCAGGATTTGCAGGATTTTAGGATTTGCAGGATAGCTTTTTTTGATATTATTGGTTTTATCCGATCAATCCTTTAATCCAGT
>JAYQWI020000846.1:0-5406 GCA_035871815.2 Candidatus Parabeggiatoa communis | reverse complement strand
TGCGACCAATAAACTCGTTTTCTCCGTTAATCCACTGTACTAAACTAAGGAAGTTCCAAAAAAATAATTATCCCAAAAGGCAATTCAAGCGGGTTTGTTTAATTTCTCTCATTCTCTGCGGCTCTGCGGCTCTGCGTGAGCAGACAGTTTGTTACAAATAATTTGTGTGCATAGAGTAGCCCTGCAGGATAATTTATTTTTTTGATATTCCTAATCCGCTGTACTAGACTAATTCGCTGTACTAATATACTTAATAAATTGGTCAAACAAAGCGGCCACATCATGCGGCCCTGGACTCGCCTCTGGATGGCCTTGAAAACTAAACGCCGGTTTATCAGTATGTCGTATGCCTTGCAAAGAGCCATCAAATAAAGAACGATGTGTGGCTTGCACAGTAGCGGGTAAACTGGTTTCATCAATTGCAAAGCCATGATTTTGACTCGTAATCATCACACGCCCCGTCGCTAAGTCTTGAACAGGATGATTAGCGCCATGATGACCAAATTTCATTTTAAGCGTCTTAGCGCCGCAGGCTAAACCCAATAATTGATGGCCTAAACAAATCCCAAAAGTCGGTATTTGAGCATCAACAATTTCTCTAATCGCTTCAATAGCATAATCACACGGTTCGGGATCCCCAGGGCCATTCGATAAAAAAACGCCATCTGGTTTTTCTTTAAGTACTTCACTCGCTGGCGTTTGCGCTGGCACCACAGTGACACGACAACCCCGTTCAACCAGTAATCGCAAAATATTGTGTTTAACACCAAAATCGTAAGCGATTATATGCCATTGGGGCGGTGTCTGGGCTGCCTCCGTATTGAGAAACCAAGCCCTTTTATGCCACTCGTAAGCCTGTTGCGTAGACACCTGTTTCGCCAAATCCATACCTTGCAAACCAGCAAAGGCCTTAGCGGCTTGAATAGCCGCCTCAGCGTCAATCTGCTCAGGGGCTGCGGCCACTAAACATCCATTTTGAGCTCCCTTTTCACGCAAAATGCGCGTTAAACGTCGCGTATCAATACCGGCAATAGATACAACTTTATGCTGCTGTAAATAAGTTTCAAGAGAGCCTTCAGATCGCCAATTACTTTCTAACAAGGGCAAATCACGAATCACTAAGCCCGCTGCAAAAACATTTTGTGATTCCTCATCTTGTGTATTAACACCTACATTACCAATATGGGGATAAGTTAAAGTCACAATTTGTTGACAATAAGATGGGTCCGTCAAAATTTCTTGATAGCCCGTCATAGCGGTATTAAAAACCACCTCACCAACACGTTGGCCAGCAACACCAATTGACTGGCCATAAAATAAACTACCATCTGCTAAAGCTAATAAGGCCGCGTGTTTCAAAATAAATATTCCCCATGTTATCAGATGTAAGAGACGCGAAGCATCGCGTCTCTACGAAAAACAATCACCATTTCGCATTTTGAATGGGATTGTAGAGACGCGATGCTCGCGTCTCTTCCTCGCGTTTAGACGAAAAACAATCACCATTTCGCCTTTTTTTTTATTGAATGGGATTGTAAAAACGCAATGCAAGAGACGCGAAGCATCGCGTCTCTACGAAAGACAATCACCATTTCGCATTTTCAAAGTTTGCAACGCCTATTTTTTTAATTCTAATTCAAATTAAAGTTTGAACTCCAGTTTAACGTCGTAAGGGTTTTGGGATTGAAGGTTATGGGCACTCACCATAAGCAACCTGTTTATAAATAAAGGCATTTTCAATGTCACGAAGGGGGTTGTTATAAATAGATTAAACCGAACACAAGATTTTGATAGCTGATGTGAACATTGATAATTGAAAAATTGACAACGGATAATTGATAAGTGATAAAAATTAGGCTACACTGAACAATAAGGAGTTGGTTAGGCAGTCGCTGTATTGTTGATACGATATAGAGGAAAGTCCGGGCTTCATAGGACAGGGTGCCAGGTAACGCCTGGGAGGCGTGAGCCTACGGAAAGTGCCACAGAAAATATACCGCCTTTTTTCAGTGAACAGTGAACAGTTATCAGTTTATTGGTAGCGCGTTACGGGTAATTGGATTAGGTAAGGGTGAAAAGGTGTCGGTAAGAGCGCACCGCGTTGTTGGTAACATCAATGGCAGGGTAAACCCCACCTGAAGCAAGACCAAATAATGGAACCGTATTTAATTATACAGATGTGGTCCGCATCGTTCCAGGGTAGGTCGCAAGAGGTGCTTGGTGACAAGCATCCCAGATGAATGGCTGCTACATGGGTTAGCCTATTCCTTTGAAAAAAGGGAGAATTTAGCCCGTGGACAGAACCCGGCTTACAACTAACTCCTTCCTTCCTTTCTGTTATCAGTTATAAGTTTAAGTTATCAACATCTGGCCTTATGTCTAATGTCTATCTATCTGACAAACGCTCTGTCTTGAAAAGCTAAAATCATCTCATTACCTCATCAAAATATCAAATTCTAATTGTTTATCTGACATTCAGCACACATTAATTATAAGTTCAATGGATTTTAAAATAATTAGAGTCAAATGATAGAATCGCTCAATTTAGGTATTAATGATTAATGTGGACGGAGAATTTCGCCATGATGATAGATTTTCTCCACACCCTTCTGAGTCAGCATGATAGTATCACGAACCGGCATAACAATCCCCTCAGCTATCATATTATCCCGAATCGTATAAAAACGGCCTTTTCCGGCTGATTCAGGCTAGGATAATAAATCAAACTCAACCATCTCGCTAGCATCGATCGATGTTCATCATGAGAAACTTAAACTTTTACAATGTATCATTGGCTACTTTGTTTTTTTCAGCATTCATTTGACAACTCTTTTCAAATGTTCAGTGTCAATCAAGACAATCAGTTACATACGTGTTCTATCTATTTCTTCTTCTAGGGTACAAATAATAGGGGTTCTAATGCCTTGTTTCGCATTCAATTCTTCTAAAATCAGTGCCAAACTTTCCACCATGCACTAGCAAAACCCTACGGGGATTCATGAAATAGGAGTATGAAAATGATAGAAAATAGAACACTAATTGAACAGATTATCATGATTGATACTGATATGTGAAATCAGTAGTTATCAGTGGATAATAGTCCAATTAAGGTCTACCCTCTTTTCATTTTAATCATCAATCACCTGCAGAACGATCTAGTAAAGTTTCGTTTAAAAAAGGGCTGGGATTTGTTGGAAAAGGGAATGGGAGGAATTTGTGGGAAAAGAGGATTTGTGGGTGTCCCCCCCCTTAAATTAAATAAAGGCAAAGGGGGTTGGGGATATTTACGAGGGATTTAGAGGGTATTTCGAGTTAGTTGTGATTTCTTGTTAGAACGTGTGTCTTATGCCCAACGTGAAGAGGTTTTCATCACGGTAATCGTTGTCGCTGTCAGTTTGACGGTAACCGCCATAAACATGGGTGCGTTTGCCAAAATGGTACTTGGCACCGAGGGACCAACTTAAGGCATCTTCATCCATCAACTTACCATCTGTCCCCATGAGTTTATTGGCTTCTTTGATATCAGAAAGATAACCAGCAACCCAACCACCAAAACTAATATTGCCTTTCGTGAAATCAAGAGAACCTAAGATGTATTTACCCCCGTCCAGGTTATTGTCTAAAGTGCCCATTTCAGCATCTTCGTACTGCAAACCCAGTTTCACCATCGGGCCGAGGTTAAATACACCACCCACTTTCCAGTTACCGAGACCGTCGTCCAGCTTGGTTGTTGTCTCTTCCCGAACGGTGTCAGTGAGATCAGTTGCATCTTCACCCACCTTGTCAGCGATATCATCAATCGTTTCACTAATCTTGTCAGTGGCATCATCAACCGCATCGGTAATCGGGTTTGTCGCATCCTTCAAATCGGTGTAAGAAGCGGCCAACCAGACAGAAAACCGGTTGGGCATCGTATATTTAAATTCAAGCAGTCCTGCGCCATCCATCGCAGAGGCATCATCAACAATACCCTGCAATCGGGCAGAAAACCCACCATAGTTGACACCAAGCTCAAGAGCACCTTCTACGAAACCCTCATTCGTTAGCCCCATGTTTCCACCACGAGTAGCGGCTGCACTGTTAACGACGTATTTGTATCTGTCTTGAGGTTCAGGCAATGCAGCGCCGCCAGTTAATTCTGTAGCAGTGCTAGGGTCAACAACACTATACACCTGGTTGTATGCGCCACCACTCATACCCCCAGCCGTGCCAGTCGCTTGCAGAGACGTAAAAGCCCACGGTTCAATCTCTGCCCGAGAAGACTTGTAGGCCCCTTCAAGGGTACCGTAACGAAAATGGAAATTACTGCCTTTCAAACCTACCCAAGCTTGTTCACCGATTAATGAGTCGGAACCGAAGTTACCAGAAGTATTGAAACCGATATCATAACGCGCTTCCGCTTTCAGCGTATTGCTCAGTTTTTCATCCAAATCAAAGCGTATGTGGTTAGGCCCTTCGTTAAAAATGGTACCCAAAGAATCGTTGGTGAACGTACTACGATTGTCGGTCTCAAATGACTGACCATTTCGATAGGCAGCCGCATTCTTTTTACCATCCGCAGGTTCCCAACTGGCTGCCTCAGCTTGAATGAGACCCGAAACTTTGACATCAGCGTGGCTTGCCACAGGGGCCACCAGCGCTGTGGCCACGGCCAAAGTAAGTATTTTTCGATTCATGAAAGTGTCTCCGTTATGCTCGCTTTAAATTTAAATATAAATAAATTAAATAAACTCATGTCTGCCTTTTTTTTGAGACAGAACTGATAATATTCTATGTTGTGTTATGAATCCTCACTTTCTATTTTTTAATAAACCTGATAATAGTGAGGATTGATGTTTTCAGTGCAGGTGCGAACATTAACGCAAATTAAATAAAAATGCAACACTTGTTGTAAAAAAAAAACATCACCTTGGTATGTGGTATATATACAACATTCTAGCGAATGAGTAATGGGGAATAGGGGCTGGGGAATTTAATAGGATGCGGTTAGTCACTTATTGTCGTATTATAAAATTAGAAATCACTAATTGTTGATTATAAAATAAGAGATTCACAATGCTTTATTTATATAGTTAAATCATTTAAAAACGCTTGATAATGCGGTTTATTCTCAGTCATTAATAATAATTCGCGTAGACGCTGGCATTCTTGTGCGTAATTTGTTTCCGTCAATGTTTAAGTTGCCTTCGTGCCTTCGTGCCCTCAAAAAACAAAATCACTTTTCACGCAAACGTTTTTGCTTTAAAAAATCGTGAAAAATGAACAGTTAATGTTCATTTTTATACTTTTGTTCAAAAAACAGTTCATCAGTTCATATTTATTATAGAGTTTCTGATCTTTTTTTGGGCAACTTGGGCAACTTAAACTGCCCGATGCATGGCACGATTTATCGCTGCCCTCTTCAGA
>JAYQWI020000845.1:0-4108 GCA_035871815.2 Candidatus Parabeggiatoa communis | reverse complement strand
TGGTGCGGAAACGGATGGTGCGTCATAATTAGTCGGTTGAAAGGGCGCGCCGTCATTCAGTAAATCCAAGGCTCGCTCATGCCGTTTTTTAGTCCATAAAAACGTATCGTTTAGGATATGCCGATGACAGACACCAATCATGAATAAATTTTGCCATGATTGAGGCATCCAGTATTGTCTAACCCTATCCGCCGGCGCTTCAGTCGCTGTCAAAATGGCCGGTTTAACTAACTCATAATTTACAGCCCGCCCCGTCTTACCTGCAATTCTAATAAGCCCGCTTTTAACCAATCGCGCCAATTGTTGCCGGATCGCGTCCGGTTTTCGCTTAGTTAGTTTGGATATTGCCGGCGCGTTATTGGCACCCTCTCTAATAGCCTGAATAACCCAATTAGAGTTATCAGTACTCAATGTGTGACATAAGGCTTGGTTATCAGTAGATAGTGGGTTATCAGTACTCAATGTGTGACATGACATTGGGTTATCAGTACTCAATGTGTGACATGGTGCTTTTGTACTGCCAGTAGGCTCAACGGGCAAAATGTCGTTATTCTGTGTCCATACCCCTGTACTATTCTTTAATAAAGAACCAGGGGTATGGACGCGATCACTCTCCAATTTCACCATGGTCTCTTTTAAATATAAGACGGCGTTATGGTAGACACGTTCACTTTTCGTTTCAAATCCTAATGACCTAATTATAACCCCAATGTATTTGGCATTAATCTCAATTGAATCGTTGGGATTGAATCTACAACCGAAGGCTAGATTCACATATTCGTAATTTTCCAATATCCACTTGTACCACGGCGTGCCTTCAAAATCTGAATATCGCCAAGTGAAGTTTTCCGGTGGCAATTGAGGCAACCCGTCTTGATCAAACGTGAAGCCAATGGATTTCATTATCGGTGTCAAGACAAGGCGTTTTGTGATTTGCGAGTAATCTGTTCGGTCATCAACGCTGTTCATTACGCGGCTTCTGACTTTTGTGTCAAAACGTTCTTCTGGCAATAACCACGCTTCTATTGCCACTATTGCTTTTAAACCGTGCCGCGTGCCGTTCCAAATACTATAAAGCAGTTTGTCTACAGCCGCGTCGTTATTTTCCGAGTCGAACTCAGATAAATTAATTTGATAGGCACGTTCTAACTGATAACGACGCATTGCCCATATCTCAGCATGGTTGCAGCCCTGCTTTTTATTCAGAATCTCATATTGAGAAGCATCAATTTCTTTTGCTTGTAGATACTCCACTTTGCTTTTTTCACGCGTAATTGTCTTGCCATCCTTACTTAATTCTTTGCCCTCATCGCGTTCATCATCGCAACCCTCACAGTCGTCAAAAACGGGATCATCAAAACCCATGCGCTTCTGTATTTGCACCAACCTGCGAAGGGCATTGTGACCTTTTAGTTGTTTTGAATACTCGACTTCTATATGCAAAGCGATGTTTTCATCAATATTAAACAACTCGCTAAGCGAAGGCGTTGGTACGTTGCGCCCCGCGTTGCTCAGTAACATCGGCATCAATGTATTATTCAAATACTTGACAGCGACTTCTTTGTTTGCTAATAACTCATTAAGTATCATTGTCCTTGTTTTTATTGCCTTGATAGGGGCATCAACATAGGCATTGATTTGATTGGTTAGGCGCGCCCTATAAGACGATTGAGACATTGATTCGGGCGAGCTAGTCCTTGTGTTATAAAAACCAAAGCTTTGATCGAAGTGTGGCATGTCAATGGATACGCCTGACTCCAGTGATGACGTGTGAAAAACCGCAAGGTAATCACCGGCATTGCTTGCGTCCTCTAAAAATACATCCTGTTCGGGGTATTCTGGCCCTTTGGTGTCCGCTGTTATTAGCAAAAAACGCTTATTAGGGAAATTCTTGCAACTACTATCGTATAAACTTTCGCATTTTTTCTTAAATGAACAGGAGACTATCGCGGTTTTGTTCTCGCTAAGGTGATCATTTAGCCGCTTTGTCAAGACATCCTTATTCTTAACATAAACGTGTGGGCGGGGGCTTAAACGAGTAGCATCACTTCTTATGACATGAAGATCGCGCCCGCACTGTTCAACTAAAAAATAGCGGGTTAATTCAGTAAGATTAGCCTCAAACCAAAATACTTTTTTTGCCAAGCGCGTCAATTCACGCATTCTGATTGTAACTTCAGTACTTTCAATCAATGACATTGTGCCGCCGGATAAATGCCCAAGATTGCTTTCCCCTTCGTCAAAAATAATGCAGTCATATTCCTGATTAAGGGCTATTAACGACGTATTTGTTAAGCTATTTGTACAAATCGACATGAAATCAGTTTCGGGTGGTTCTTGACCTCTTTCACGCGCCATTTTAACGTCATTGTAATCGACAAACGATAAACCAGCGCGGTTTAATCGCTCGACAATATTCTTTGACAGCCGTGACCTTGGGTAAACGAATAAAACGGATTTTATTGTTCCTTCTTTTATCGCATCCAATAAATATTGGGTTAGCAAGTGAGTTTTGCCTGACGCGATATTTCCGTCGATTGCCAGCGTGCTGTTCTTAACCAGTTCATCTAAAAACGACATTATCGGCTTGTTGTCATAAAATTGATCCGGCTTTAATAAGCTATCATTAAAATCTTTTGTAGCCGCTTCGGCGGTTGCGACAAAGGCGCGTGCCAATTGATTCTCGGCGTACTTTGTTAGCGTTTTTAAATCAAATTCGGGAAAATTACCGAGGCGCTCTTGACAATTATTAAGGACATTAGAAGCGAGGGATTCAATTTTTTCACGACTGACAAAATTCTCAGGGTAATTCTTGCATATTGTGCGGGTATAGCCAAAATACGCCTTTTTAATCCTTTCCAGCGGATCGCCTTGAGTGCCCTTTGGTGGTTTATATAAGCCCGTGTTCTCAAGCTTAAATATATGCCAAGCCAAGCCCTTTGGAGGCAACATCGCGTCCTCAATCAACTCAATAACCGCGCCCGCACCCTGTTCATGCCACAAGTCCCACAAGTCTTTGCCTTTTGAATCCACATCAAAAGAGGGGATTGCAATATCTCCGTCGTGATTGCGAGCCGCTGATGCCGCGCTCAGTACGCCCGCGTTATCAACGTGATCGTATTTGAACCGGTCATTATCAGCAACATTAACGTGTCTCGCGGCGGGGTAACGCTCCCTAAAGACTTTGTTGACCGCTTCAAAGCCGTTTGTATTTAAAACGGTAACACTAGCCGCTTTAGGCAAGCAATTGTAAGCAACGACGGCATCAATAAATGATTCGTGATAGGTTATCAATTCACAGTCGTTAAGATCACCGATGACGTGACACGCGCCTTTTAAGCCCCCCGCCGCGCCCTTTAATGGCCACTTATTATTTGCCCCTGGTTTTGGCGCGTAAAACTTCTGGATATTTTGAGGTTCATCCGTTTCACAATTAATCAACAATATTGCAGCGTAATCACCAAACTTATCCTTTCCAAACCGCGCCCCCGTGTCTGACAACATCGCGCCTGTGATGCCCTTTTCATCAAAATATCCATTTTGCCCCGTGTCTACCAGCGTTTCAAAGGCATCAAGTTCTTTTTGAGCCTCTTTTGCCGCTTGTTCACGTTTTGCATTTACCGCTGCACGCGCCACTTCACGCGCCGCCTTTTCCGCTTCACGCGCTTCACGCGCTTCTTTTTCACGTTCGCGCCTTTTTTTATTTTCCGCAAGGTCACTGGCATCAAAATTTTCTTTGCTTTCAGCATAGAGAGTTTTGACTATCTCAAGTTTGCCAGAATTGAAACTATATAGATCGCCCTCAAGCCCCCCGCCGGCAAAACAGTTAAAACGGATTGACAGCCAAGGCGTGCCGTCTGTGTTGCCACTTTCCGCAATATAACTTGCTTTATCCTTGTTGCGGGTGCTGTTGGCGCGCCCTAATGATTGCCAGCCTCCAATCGTTAGCGAACTGGGTGCGTCATTCGTGTCAAAATCCACACAATGCGCGTGCAACCATGCTATGCCTTGAGATTCAATATCCTGTCTGATCTGATATTCATTTTCAGAACACCAAGCTTTGTATTGTTTATTGTTCAATTCACTTGACATTGAACAACTAGATGCT
>JAYQWI020000844.1:0-8008 GCA_035871815.2 Candidatus Parabeggiatoa communis | reverse complement strand
GCGAGTTCATAAATAGGATGTAGTCCTTGAAAAATCATATTAACGGGTTTCAAATAACCGCTAAATACTAACAAACTCCAAATATTGCGTTCATCTTGTGTCAAGTCGCGCAAGACAATATTTTCATTTAAAGCGGTTTGTATGGTGCCACCACTCAATAGTGTTTCGATTTGAGATTGAAAGCCAGGATCGCTGTATGTGATCATCTCACGCAACAACGCATCGCTGCCGGTGTTTATCCAATAAGGCCTAGGCTGCTTATCATGACTGGCGAGAAAACTGAGTACGGACCAAGGATTGTAAATCACCCTATTTCCAAACAAGTAGCCATCGTACCAACGTTTCACGATTTTTAACTCGGTAATCGAAAAATCGGAGAGCAACTGTTCTATTTCTGGTTCGGTGAATCCAAAAAAATCCTGAAATTCAGGGCGTAGCAGGGATAGCACATCCAAATTATTCAGGCCTGAAAAAAGGGATTCTTTGGCAATTCGTAAAATCCCTGTGACGACTCCTTTTTCAAGATCAGAATTATCTTTAAGGGCTCCACTGAGCAGATTTCGCATAAACAGTACGATTTGTTCATAGTACCCATATTGCTGCCCGGCATGAATAGGCGTGTCGTATTCATCCAGCAACACGATTACCCGTTTTCCCGTTTGTCGATGAAGTAATTGCATGAGAAATTTTAAGGATTCTTCCCAATCAACAAGCTGTCCGCCGCCTTCCATGATTTGATCATAGTATTGTTTCTCAATTTCTCCAACTTCTGTGTAAACCTGAGCTTGGTATGCCAGATACAGCCCTTTTAAGAGCAAACGAATTTTAGAAAAACATCGTTCCAGCGTTTCTTCCTTGCAATCCTTGAAACTCAAAAAAATCACGGGGTATTGCCCTTGATGTTGCATGGCATGAGTATCCTGCTCAATCGCTAATCCCTTAAACAAATGAGCCAAACTCTCTGGGCGTTTTTCAAAAAAATAACGGAGCATGGAGAGATTCAAGGTTTTGCCAAAACGTCTGGGGCGTGGCAGAAGAATGACTTTACTGGAACGATTCATCACTTCAAAGATAAACAGACTTTTGTCTACGTAGTAATAGTCATTATTCTCACGAAGTTCTTTAAAGTCTGAAATGCCAATGGGTAATTTATGAAACATGATCTAGCTCCTTTTTCAATCGCGAAAGCGAAACCCAGTCTTTCAAAATCGTGCGGCCTTTTCCTCTAAAAATAAAATCATTTTCTTATACAAATCAATGACTTCTTTTTGGCAGCCGTCATTTATAATATGTTGAAATCCTGGCGCTGAATTGGCTTCAATAAGCCACCATACGCCTTGTTTATCAATCGCAACGTCCAATCCACAAAATGGAATCATCATCTTTTGAAATAGGCTTGAGCAGAAGCGAGCTATTTGATTGAGTAATGCTTTGTCGTGAACTAAAATGGCTTTTGCGCCTTGCCAATGTAAAGGGCTTAAGTTGCCGTCGAAAATGGCATTGTCAATATTTTTCTCATAAGCAAAAACCAATGCGCCATTCAAATAAACGGCACGGTATTCTGTTTTGATGTCTATATAATCTTGCGCCAATGCGACATAATCAAATGTCTTACTATTACGGTTAAAGATACTTTCTATTGCAGAAAATAGAGTCTGTCTATCATTGACTTGAAAAACAAAATGCCCTAATGAACCTCTATTGTTTTTAACAATTAATGGGTATTGGAATTGGTTTTCAATGCTATTGACAATCTCTTGATAACTTTTTTCCTTCAAATACTGAAGGTACTTTTGATCACAAAATGGATAAAGATAGCCTGCTGTTTTTGGCATATTGATACTGTCTTGAAAGAAATGGTAGAAAAATACCTTGTCAAGACATAAGTGCGATATAGACTGAGGATTTAAAGGCGTTGTCCAATTGATAAAAATATAAGATTCATCATTGAGCACTAACTCGACAACATTTTGAGTAGAATGATGCGTTTTATAGACAGCCCCTAATTCAGTGCTGGCTTGTATTAATGATTGTAAGTTGATGTTCACTGGTATAACGACAAGGATTGTTTATAAGAAAGGATTAGATTATAACGACAAGATTATAACGACATGGATTATAACGACAAGGATTGTTTGGATTAGATTGTGCTTCGCTCAAAGAAACCGTTTCATGAATAAGTAATTAGAGACGCACGGCCGTGCGTCTCTACAATTCGCGGTTCAGTACTTATTATAAACAATCCTTGTCGTTATATATATTAAAGCCTCATTCCTTAAAACCGTTCAATATCAGGAAAGGGTAATTGGCCTTTATGAATGTGCATGGCTCCAAATTCGACACAACGTGCGAGTGTGGGTATGGCTTTACCCGGATTCAACAAGCCTTTGGCATCAAAGGCGTGTTTTAGGGCATGAAATTGTTCTAGCTCTGCTGAATTAAATTGCACGCACATTTGATTAATCTTTTCGATACCTACCCCATGTTCGCCTGTGATCGTGCCACCGACTTCTACACAGACTTCAAGAATACGGCCGCCAAAGGCTTCTGCACGTTCCAGTTCACCTGGTTTATTGGCATCGTATAATATCAAGGGATGGAGATTGCCGTCGCCGGCGTGAAAAACGTTGGCGACAGGTAAATCATATTTTTTAGATAATTCATTGATTTTATTGAGAACATAAGATAACTGTTTTCTCGGAATGGTGCCATCCATGCAGTAATAATCGGGTGAAATACGGCCTACGGCTGGAAAGGCCGATTTGCGGCCTGCCCACATTTTTTGACGTTCTTGCTCATTTTTGGCAATGCGAACGGCTGTTGCACCACAAGTTTGTAATAAATGACGTACTTGTGTTTCTTGCTCTGACACTTCTTCTTCGTTACTGCCATCCAATTCACATAATAATATGGCGGCCGCGTCTTTAGGATATCCGGCATGAATAAAATCCTCTGCGGCCCGAATCGCGAGGTTATCCATCATTTCTAAACCGGCTGGAATAATACCGGCCGCAATCATTTTCGCAACGGCATTACCGGCCTCTTCTATACTATTAAAGGCGGTCAGGAGGACTTGAACGTGTTTTGGCTTGGGCAGTAATTTGACGGTAATTTCGACGATGATACCTAACATGCCTTCTGAACCGGTTAGCAGGGCTAACAGATCATAACCTGGCCCGTCTAAACCGCTACTGCCTATGGTGATCAGTTCACCTTCAAGGGTTAAAAAAGTCAGTTGGAGAAGATTATGCACGGTGAGGCCGTATTTGAGACAATGAACGCCGCCGGCATTTTCAGCGACATTGCCGCCGATGGAACAGGCTATTTGAGAAGAGGGATCGGGGGCATAATATAAACCATAATGTGCCGCAGCTTGCGAAATGGCTAAATTGCGTACCCCTGGTTGTACACGGGCTGTTCGGTTGAGGGGATCGATTTTAAGAATGCAATTGAATTTGGCGAGACTCAACAAGATGCCATCATTCAAGGGCAGTGCGCCGCCGGATAAGCTGGTACCGGCTCCCCGACAAACGATAGGGACATTTTTTTCTCGACAAATCTTGAGAATGTGCTGCACTTGTTCTATCGTTTTCGGCAAGACAACCATCAGCGGGATTTTTCGATAGGCGGAGAGTCCATCACATTCATAAGGCCGCAGTTCTTCTTCATCGACTAAAATAGAATCGGCTGACAAGACTTGACGAAAATCGGCTGCGAGTTCTTTTCGACGTGTGGGGGATGATGTTGCAGGTTGTTCCACCGAGCTTTTCTCCTATTGCTTTTTTGAAATCGCGGCGTTTTAAAACAGGGTGAATGCTGAACGCAAGATAATAAGGGGAATGGTGAGCAACAAAAAACCGTTACCCACCCGACACACATCAAACGGGTTTAACATGAAATTTAAATTTGCCTGTTGCATCAATTTCAAACGTCATTTCATGTTCATCTCCAGACAAGACGACAACGGTTACGCCGATAGTAAATCCAACAACGGCTCCTACGCCGGCTGCAATGGCTATAGTGATTGGTGCCACTGGCCCGCCTACCGCGCCAACTGCGGCACCTGCGGCTACGCCTCTTGCCATAAATGCAGTACCGACTACGGCACCAGTGCTAATAGCTGAAGCTAAGGAAGCCCCTGCTAAGGTTAAGACGGCTGTCGTCTTCGCGCCTTTCACAAAAGAGCCATCTTCAGCGACTAATGATGCGCCATTTGTTTCTAAGTTGATGAACTGGGTTAATTTTTCAGGCAGTTGTTCGGGATGCGTAAAATCTGTGATCACTTCAAAACGGGCCTGTTTTAGGGAAGACGCTTCTTCTAACTGGCTATAAAACTGTTCTTCATCAGAAAACGTTAGCGTTTGAAAACTTTCCGCATTTGCCAGATGGGCAAGAGGTAAAAGGGCCAAACACCATAACAATCGTTTTTTCATAATTAGTCACCTCGTAAAAATGGAGTCATTTGAGGGCGAATAGGCAAGGGCACTACATTTCGCCCGTAGGGGCGAACCTTTGTTATCGCCCTTTTAAGTACTGAACCACAAATAAACAGGTATTTTACCGCAAAGAGACGCGAGGCATCGCGTCTCTACAATTCGCGGTTTCGTAGAAACGCGATGCTTCGCGTCTCTAATTACAAATAAACATTGCTTCTATTAAAATACCTGAAAATTTTTGGCGAAAGTACTTAGAATTGCTTAATTATCAGGGTTGGGATGATTGGGTTTTGATTCTTCAGTTGCTTCTTGAGGTACCGGGGTTGGCTCAATTTTTTTACCAGAGGGATTGGTAAAGCGATCATTAAGCTTTTGCACGTAATTATTCACGCTACCTAACACATTAGAAAGGCGTTGCTGTGTTCTGTTACTCCAGCCCACGGGTTGATCAATAAGCCAGATAAACAAGGCCCGCGATGTGCCTGTATTTTTACGGAAAGCCCGCACTAATCCTTCGCGGGTATGCTCATCGGCGTTTTCAGATTGGATGCGCTTGATAATTTTCTGGGCCGCATTTTTACAGATTTTGACATGCACAACAATACCCACGATGGCCATGATGCCCAGCATTATACCTAGCGTGGTACTGTTTAATTTGCCCAAAAGCGATGATAAACTAGCCCAGGTGCCCGTCATGGCGAACCAGACACTGGCAAGAATGACTAATAGAACGCCTAATGACACTTCAGACCAAAAAACGCGATTTTTCCAGTTTTGAATCAATTCCTGTAATTGCGGTACAATTTTGTTTTCAACTTCCTTAGCAGTATGTTCAAGCATAGCAATAACGCGATAGGCGCGTTCTACTCCAACTTGCTCCATGCGATTATGAATCGCTGTCATATCAACTTTACACTTTTTCTCTGTCCGCTCTTTTATCAGGGCATCTTCAAAGGGCAAACAGACATTCGGATTGTAAATGCGATAAAAACGCCCAGCTGTCTGTCCGGCTTGAGCGAGGGAACGTTGCCAAGAGGCGACCACTTCTTCGGGATTATCTTCACGGACGGTGATGTCCATTTGATTGAGAATATACAGGAACTTGTTAGAATCTGGGCGTTCCATTGGCATCGCTACCAAATATTCTAAGGTATCACGCATGGCACCTGGCTCTGGATGACGTGCATCAAAAAAGACTAACACGAGATCGGAGAGATCAATGATATGTTGGGTAATACGCAAAGTGGAAGTCCGTTGGCTATCGGCATCAAATCCCGGAGAATCAATCAAGATTTTGCCGCGCATTCGCTCACTGGGAGACGTTTTTAGTTGTAAATAGCTATCAACCGTTTGCGTATTGTCAGTCGTGAGTTCTGAAATTTCTTGGCTGATTTGATAAAACGGAAAACGGGGATCAGCATCAAGTGCTAAACCAGGTAGTGTTTTAGCCACTTCATCACGACTAAAACAAACCACAGTGAATTTGTCATCAATGGCTTGTGTGCCCGTGCGTTGCAATTCATGCCCAAGGTAATGATTGATAAAAGTTGATTTACCGGCTGAATAGGTGCCCAGTATGGAAATCATTGGCCACCAAGAAACGCGGGTGGCGTAGGATTGTTCTGGGCTTAAAAAACCGAGCTTGTAGGTGATGAGATCAAGTTCACGAAAACTATCTACAACCTCGTGAAGAATATTATTTTCTTCTTGAAGGTGTTCTTTCAAGTGGTTGAGTCTGACTTCAATTGGGGTTTGTGCCATATTCAAAATGTCCTATTGAGTTGAGTTGAGAAAAATAGCTTTCGCTGTTTGAACATCAATTTGAATTTGCTGTTTTAAGGCATCAAAAGAGGCAAAGCGTTGTTCCTCGCGTATTTTACGCACAAATTCGACTTTAACCGTATGCCCATAAATCGTTTTTTCAAAATCAAACAGATGCACTTCTAATAATAATTGACTGCCATCGACTGTCGGACGTGTTCCCAGATTCGCGACACCCACAATAGGTTCTTTAGTAATGCCATGCAAATAGACTGCAAACACGCCGAGCAGTGGAGAAACTTGGCGATGCAAAAAAATATTGGCGGTGGGAAAGCCTATACGACGTCCCCGTTGTTGTCCATAGCGAATACGCCCACAGAGGGTATAAGGCCTACCTAATAATTCACTGGCCAGTTGCATTTTACCCTGTTCTAAGGCTTCACGCACACGAGTGCTACTGACACGCTCACCGCCCAAAATAAAAGTCTGCTGACTTTCTACACTAAAACCATATTGTTTACCCGCTTCTTGCAAAAGCGCAAAATCACCTTGGCGTTTATGTCCAAAACGAAAATCATCACCGACGACTAAATGCCGTATCCCTAAACCTTGTAGCAACACTTGTTGAATAAAATTATCGGCCGATAAAGCGGCAAATGCGGTATCAAAGCGTACACACAAAACCCTATCAATTTCATTGTGGCGCATGATCCTGATTTTTTCCCGTAGTCTCGTCAAACGGGCCGGCGCTGACTCAGGGCGAAAAAATTCTTGTGGTTGAGGTTCAAAAAGAATCACCACCGTTGGTAATTGTAAATCCTTGGCTTTAGCTGTGAGCTGTCGCATAACGGTTTGATGGCCTAAATGCAGCCCATCGAAATTACCTATCGTCGCAACACAGCCCCGATGGCGAGGACGTAATTGTGCTAGATTTCTAATCAATTCCATCAGTTATCAATTATCAGTTATCAGTTCCACGCTAAAGTTTTTGCGCGCAAAAACTTTAGCGTGGAAATCAGTTATCAGTTATCAGTTTTATACTCTGTGACACTCTGTGGTGTGTTGAAAAATTTTTGACAGTATAAACTTTTGGGATAGTGCTGCAATATAGGTGAGTCTCTAATCAACATAAATCAGGCCATAATCAGTTTAATCAGCGTTCTATCTATAATTTCCCTCATCCACATTGCAGTACTAGCAATTCTGAACTGTTTATTCAACAACATTGCCTTGAATCTTTGTTATTTACGGTATGTCTTCCACCCAACATAACCACTTGGCATAATTTCCCGTTTTTAGCGCTTCATAAAATTTTAAATCAGCGGTTACCATTTCACCGTCTAATGATATTGCAAGACTCAGATATAAACAATCATATAAGCTGCGTTGCATTTCATTAGCAATATCATAAGCTTTTGTCAACACAGCGCGATCATCATGCCATTTGAGTGGAACTTGTTGTATTTCATTGATTGCAAAATCACTTTCTTCTTTACTGATATCTCCACGCCGCCGTTTTTTGCACACAACATTAATAAATTCCAATAAGAACAAGTGAGGAACGTGTAAATGATAAGCGGAATTAAGCAATCGTTCTGCCGCCTCTTTATGTATTTCGGGAAAATACCATTTTATAGCAACACAACTATCAAGCACATAAGTTTTCATGCTTCACGATCCGCCCTAATTAATTCCACACTATCACTAAATACACGCCCACTTTGTTCTAGCTTTTTTCGAAATTGGCGAGTGGCTTCCCAAGGATCGTGTTGTTCCTTATGTTCAATTTGATCTTCTAAAAACAAAACAAT
>JAYQWI020000843.1:0-6181 GCA_035871815.2 Candidatus Parabeggiatoa communis | reverse complement strand
TTTGTCGAAGTCAATGAACAAGGCACAGAAGCCGCAGCCGCAACGGCCGTGTTTGCCACAACCCGAGGCCTACCGCCACCCACTCCTGAGTTTCGTGCCGATCATCCCTTTATATTCTTGATTCGTCACAACTCATCAGGTAGTATCCTGTTCATGGGACGAGTCGTGAATCCGCAGATGTAGTTTGCGGTTTTACGTTCCAATTATCCGTTTTTGTAGAGACGCGATGCTTCGCGTCTCTATGCTTCGAGTTTCTATGCTTCGCGTTTCTAGCGAGGGCCTCGAAACAGCATCCCCTCGAAACAGAGACGCGAAGCATCGCGTCTCTACGAAAACTGAACAAATTAAGGATAAAAATTATGGGGAACGCTTTATGAATGACACTCGCCCTCATCATTATCTCGGTATTGGGTTTGTGGGAAAACAGATTGGCTATCAACTTGTGATAAATGGCGAAAACGAGTGCAATAAAGCAGAATAATTAGATTTATGTTCCAACTTGAGTTTGTAGAGTTTGGAACTCTTTACCAAAAATATTTCGGTCGTAACAAGGCTGAAGTATTACGCCCAATCGGTAAGTTATAACCATAAGAAGACACGACTTCCCCATTGTTCTCGTTAAGCATTTTTAAACTCACATAAACCTTATCTTTGGCAACGGTATAAGTGCCCGCAATAATCTTATCAACATGATGTATTTCATCCGCTGAGCGCCATCCGCGCGATAAAACAAATTCACCTGTCTGCCGTATCACATTCAAACCTTTACGCCATTTTGCTTCTAGCACGGTATAACCATACTGGCTCAAACGCGCTGAAACTTGCTCGCCAATCAATCGGCCTAAAGCCGTACTCTCTTCAAGATTATCAATATTAGCAATGCTGGTTACCAATAATCGAGACTCTGGGGCAAGCTGAGTGCTGGCATAATGTATCAAATTATCGGCAGCCACATAGCTGCTCGCCATGATGTCAGCATCTTGAACTTTTTCTTCATAACAGTCGCCGCTTTGAACGCGGTAGGCACAGTTACCAAAAGCCATGCGGTGTGTACAACCACTTAAATTGAAACCTAAGCATAATGCTATAAATAGTTTTAATATCAATAGGTTATTTACTTTTTGCATAGCGTTTTTCATTTAGTTGAGCTATTAGTTTGAATTGGAATTCAGACTCTTTTCAAAAGGGTTCGCCCACTCCTACCTAGACAAACTAATTGCGGTTTGTAAAGCAAATTGTAAACTGTCACTTGAGGCTTGGCCTGTTCCGGCTAATGCTAATGCGGTGCCATGATCAACTGATGTGCGTATAAAGGGCAAGCCTAAAGTGATATTGATAGCTTGTCCAAAACCACGTTGTTTTAGCACGGGCAAACCTTGATCATGGTACATGGCAAGTACGACATCAATATCAGATAATGCCGTATCCGTAAAGGCCGTATCGGCCGACACGGGCCCGGTTAATTCTAAACCTTCTGCTCGTAGTTTATCCAGCGTCGGTATAATCGTTAAAATTTCTTCTTGACCCAAATGCCCTCCTTCACCAGCATGTGGATTTAAACCACAAACCAGAATATGAGGGTTACTGATATGAAATTTTTTTTGTAAATCAAAGTGTAAAATGCGTATCACCTCTTCCAAACGCGCAGACGTAATAGCGGCACTGACTTGTGATAATGGCAAATGCGTGGTCACTAACGCGACTCGCAAATCTTTTGTCGCTAACATCATCACCAGCTGTTTGATGCCAGCTTGCTCGGCTAAAAATTCGGTATGGCCAGTAAAAACGGGTTCGCTGTGTTGTTCGCTGATTTGAAAACGGCTGGCTTCATTGATAACCCCTTTATGAAGCGGGCCAGTGACTAATGCATCAAAATGCTGATTCAAACAACCTTGAGCCGCTTGGCGCAAAGTTTCTAACACGTACTCAGCATTATCGGGATTCAACTGCCCACATTCTACGGGTTGCGATACGCGAATGGGTAGCACATAAAGATGACCCGGTTGAGGTAAGGGCGCGAGTGCTGATTTGATTGCAGAAAGGGAAAGCAGATGCAATTGCACAGATAAGCCTAGAGCCGTCGCCCGTTGTTTTAATAACGCCGGATCGGCTAAAACAATCAAATGGGCAGGTAGAGCTTGTTGTGCTAACTGTAAAACAATATCAGGGCCAACACCAGCCGGTTCGCCGGGGGTGATAGCAATACGAGGTAGAGTGGTTGACATAAATCTGATAATAAAGGTTTAAAGGATTTTAAATCGAACAGAAAGGGCAACCCTCAATGGCATTGAGGGAGTATACCTAGAAGCTCAAACTTTTACGCCTAATTTATGTTCAGGTTATTTACGACTTACTTGATACAAAATCTTCCTCGTGCAAGAAAGCGGAAGTTTTAATACCATTGGAAAACGAGGGCTTGCGCGTGGGATTGCCCCTACGGGCTTCTTTTCGGGCCAATCCCTTGTGGTTGCCCCTTTTTAGGCTTGCTAGGTTGTATTAGAATTTTAGCGATCCTGCACTCGTTAGTCAATCAGCTTATCCCCTTCATTAGTGAAACGAGTCGCACGAATCCCCAGAGCCAAAGTACTACTTACGAATCAGTCAAAATTTAATGAGCAATTGCGGCATTCATCAACCACCAAGCTGAGATATTTTGCTGCCATGCCGAAACTTGTCGCTTAATATGCCGTGTGACAGGGGTTAATAAGGCAATTTCTGCCGTTTCCCGGAAAAATTGATTGCTTAAACCACGAGTCGGTGTCATTAAAATCTTAGCATCATGTCGCATAAAAACATGAGCCTCAAATTCAATAACGCTTACGGCATGTTGTCCCCTCCCCGTTTTGCCATGTATAAATTTGATAGGATCAGTTATATCATAAGAGGTTTGTTTTGTAATGGATTGACCTAATTGACTTAAAATATGCTGACTTTGCTTCATAAAAGCCGACACTGTTGTCGCCGCACCTTGCACAATGATTTGTTTACCTTGTAAAAGTGAGACTTGTTGAATAATTTCGTGGGTCATTTGTTGCGCGACAAGTTTGCCGGTATTATTACCCGCTCGAATAGCAAATTTACCCAATGATTTAACAACGTGATGTGTGCGAGGTGTAAAAGCTAAAGTTTCTAATCCTTTTATACCAATATCAAAAATCATTTGTTTCCCAATCGGTTGTGCAGCCCCTGAAAAGGCGTGAACAAGCAATCCAGATGGCACCAGAATTAAAGCATCCAAACTCAGATTTAATATATCATCACTGTTGATATCGCGTCCTTGTCTCATCTTTTTAATGGCATAATAACTACCATGCAATGGAATCCAAGTCACTGGCCCACTTGGCGAAGGGCCTACTTCTTCTGCCAAAGCAACATCGCCATTGAGAGAGGCAAAATAACGTAACTGCTGATGCAAGGCTGAACAGCTTTGTTCAGGATAATTAGGACAAACGGTTGCGAGTTGACTCGCCAATGCCGCTTGCGTACTCGCAGAGAGTTCACGGCGCAGTAAGTGACGAAAGAGTGGCTCTTCCTTATATCTAAACAAGGCATCTACCGTGTTATCATCACCTTGTAACAAAATCTGAATAATAATAGGCCGCATTTCAGCCGGATAGCTTCCCTCACCAAATAACAAGCTCATTGGCCCCAATCCCCACTTTTCTAGTAAAATCTCACCTTCTGGCAGTGCGATCAAATCCCAAATACAAGGATCATTGGCCAGCCATTCAAACGCATCAAAATCATTCGCTACCCGTATCAATACCGGCCATAATTGTTTCCGAAAGTGCTGATAAAAAGTCTGCTCCTTTTCTAAACGTTGTCGAATATTGGGGCCTTGTTCAATCAGAAAAGCCATGATTTCGGCTACTTTTTCATCAGAATGCCAGAGATACTTACTAAACACATCTTCAAGCCAAGCATCATATTCTTTCGCGCCATCAGTATGACGCGGAAACATAAACACCGTTTGTGTCGCTAATAGCCCCCGTTCAGCAAGTTGACACATCAGATCACGGTGTTTGTCTAATGCTTCAGTCAATAATTGCATTTCAGGCGGAGTCGTATGTAGCGCATAAAAATGAGTAATAATATGATAACAGCTTGATTTATTAAGCATTTTTACCAACAAAATGGGGTTATCAGAAAGCGCCAATAATCCTGCCGTTTCCGGATGTTTGTGTAAAAAACGGCTAACAATGGCAGACATTTTGAGTTGTTTGAGTAATTTTATTTGCTGATAAAAATCATTCTTATGATCTTTATTGATAAGGGTAAACCAAGCACTATTGACAGTCACAACGGCTTTCGCGACGTTTTTACGCCAACCGACTTTAATCAATTCATTTTGTGCATAATCAACTGCCGATACAGAATAAGTGACTTTATCAGAAAAGGCTGCTAAAACCGGTAGAGGATGACAAATCATTAAAAACACTGATATGAGTTTAGTCACACCAAATCCTAACCTTTTAAAAATATGAGGTTTTGATATCATAATAAACTTGCCTATGTACAATACAAAATGTAGGGTGGGTAAGTTCGGGTCGAAGCTATGCGTCAAAACGAACTTGACCACCATCCTTATATAGCGTTTTCCTTTTGCGTGCAATACATTATTTGTAGGGGGCAAGCCCACGCGCGAGCCCTGTATTTAAACCAATCGAAAAACGCTATAATCATAACAATCAGCGTTCTATCCCACTTTTAATCCACCATCACCTAGATTGTACCACTCTCTTCTGAAATTTTTGAGTCAGCATGAGCAATGAATTTAAGTATTTGAAGTATTGTTTCAGCTTCATTTCTTTGAATATATTCTTTGGAAGAGGTGACTTCCATGATTGGATAATCGGCTTCAAATTCACTCACAATCGTATGCAGGAATGTCCAAGTATCACTGATGGTATAACAACCATAGATTTCTTGTTCGCTTTTATCGGTTTGTTTTTGCCAATTTAACCAGGCTGCAACCAGCATTTCTCCATAGAGCTGATATTGATGATTTTCTGCTTCTAATCCTTGTTTAGCTTCTAATAATACTAAATAGGGTGTGTTTATCGTTCCAGAAATGCAATTGCCTAAAACGCCATCAACAATACCGGACAAGTCAAAGTGGGGATATTGTGCCTTTAAAGTGACTTGTGCCCAAGCTTGAATATGGTCGTTTTCTGCTAACAGTAGAAGCGGATAAATGGCCCTTGCCCAAATCGTTGCTTCATTCATCAAAGTCAGGCGACAAGTGTTGAGATGATATTGAATCAAATTAATCTGTTTTTTTTCTTGAACAGTACATTCTGATTGCATTTGATTCCATTTATCCAATACCACCCCTTTTTCATTGATTTTCGCAATTTGATTGAAATTGTCTTGCGATAACTGTGAAAAGGTCAAATTTAACATAATTGTCTAATTACGCGCCTTTGCGCTGAAAAAAGTAGTAAGCTAATCCCATTAAGATGATTCCGGCTAAAATCATCGGAAGACTGAGTAATTGCCCCATTGTCATCCAATTAAATGCGATATAACCTAAGTGGTTATCTGGTTCGCGGACAAATTCGACTAAAAAACGAAAACTGCCGTAGCCTATCAAAAATAGGCCTGATACGGCCATTGTCGGGCGGGGGCGTTTTGAAAATAGCCAGAGAATGAGAAATAAAATCACACCTTCTAGTACGGCTTGATATAATTGAGAAGGGTGGCGAGGTAGTTCACCGGCATTCGGAAAAACCATGCCCCAAGGTAATTCGGTAGTGCGCCCCCATAATTCGCCATTAATAAAATTACCAATACGCCCTGCCCCTAAACCCAAAGTAACCAGTGGTGCAATAAAATCGGTGATTTCAAAAAAACGACGTTTAAATTTGCGGGCAAATAACCACATTGCGATTAAAACACCTATGAGGCCACCGTGAAATGACATGCCGCCTTGCCAAACCTTGAAGATGGCTAAAGGTGTCGTCATGTAAGTCGATAGATCATAGAATAAAATATAGCCTAATCGTCCCCCTAACACGACACCCAGTGCGCCGTAGAAAATCAGATCGCTTATTTGTGCCGCAGTGAAACGCATATCAGGACGCTGCGCCCTTTGTAAAGCGAGCCACCAAGCGAGGCCAAAACCGATTAAGTACATTACGCCATACCAATGTACTTTTAAAGGGCCCAGTTGAATTAGAAC
>JAYQWI020000842.1:0-5473 GCA_035871815.2 Candidatus Parabeggiatoa communis | reverse complement strand
AATAGCCAAGGAAATGTCGTACCCTTTAGGATCGCGTATCCAAACGAATAACTCTTTGATTTAAATAATTTATCTTTTGACAAGCCAATATAATTTGATTTTTTTTTAAATACCAAACGGCTATGAAGGGTGTGATGAATGTAGGTCATAATATATAAAAATACTTAATAAGAGGATGATTTTCAAAATTAAAAAACGCCTAAAAAATGCCTTTATTCCACAAATCCGTTGTACTTTCAAGTTTTCGCATAATTCTCTTTCCCCTTCCTCTTTTCCCTTATTCTCACAGATGACAACAAATTAGCTATAATATTCCTTTTTAGCCTTTTTTCAATAATCGGTCGAAACTGATAATTGATAATTGTTCATTGTTCATTGTTCATAGGAGACATCATTATGACTCATAGGGCTTTGCCACCCGAACAGGGATTATACGATCCACAGCAGGAACACGATGCTTGTGGTGTCGGTTTTATTGTTCATATTAAAGGCGAAAAACGTCATGAAATCATTAATCAAGGATTGGAAATACTGAAAAATATTACGCACCGTGGTGCTGTGGGTGCCGATCCCCTCGCTGGGGATGGTGCGGGTATTATCATCCAAATTCCTGATGCCTTCTTACGTGAAGAAGTCAGCCAACCCTTACCAAAGTTAGGCGATTATGGTGTGGGTATGCTCTTTTTGCCGCGTGAGCCTCAACTTCGCGCCGAGTGTGAAAAGATTATGGCCGAGGTGATTGCGGCCGAAGGGCAAACGGTACTGGGTTGGCGGGATGTGCCAACCAATAATGGGGGGTTGAGCGAAGGCGTTAAAGCGATTGAGCCCGTTATTCGACAACTCTTTGTGGGTAAAGGTGATAATTGCGTTGATCAGGATGCGTTTGAACGTAAACTCTTTGTGATTCGCAAGGTGATTGAGCATACCGTGCGTCATCAATTGAATATTGATTACGCTGATTTTTATATCCCTTCTTTTTCATCACGCACTTTGCTTTATAAAGGGATGTTACTCGCTGCTCAAGTGGGTGATTATTATCCCGATTTACAAGATGAGCGGATGGTGACGGCACTGGCTTTAGTTCATCAACGTTTTTCGACGAATACTTTCCCAACTTGGGATTTAGCCCAACCTTTCCGCATGATTTGCCATAACGGTGAAATCAATACTTTACGCGGTAATATTAATTGGATGGCAGCGCGTCGTCATGGTATGTCTTCCGAATGGCTGGGGGATGATTTAGATAAATTATGGCCTTTGATTGCTGAAGGGCAATCTGATTCGGCTTGTTTTGATAATGCGCTTGAATTGCTCGTAGCCGGCGGCTATTCCTTGGCCGAGGCGATGATGTTGTTGATTCCAGAAGCTTGGGCCGATAATCCATTAATGGATGAAAAACGGCGTGCCTTTTATGAATACCGTGCCGCTTTGATGGAACCGTGGGATGGCCCTGCGGCCGTGGCTTTCACTGATGGCCGTCAAATAGGGGCGACATTGGATAGAAACGGTTTACGCCCGGCGCGTTATTTAATCACCAATGATGATATGGTGGTGATGGCTTCGGAAATGGGGGTGCTGGATATTCCGCAGGAAAAGATTATCAAGAAATGGCGTTTGCAGCCGGGCAAGATGTTTTTGATTGATACCGAGCAAGGGCGCATTATTGATGATGCGGAATTAAAAGCGGAACTGGCAAACCGGGCCCCTTATCAACAGTGGTTAAATGAAACCCAAATTATCTTGGAACACTTGCCGCCCGAAATCACGTCGATGTTACCGACTCAGGAAACGCTCTTAGATCGACAACAGGCCTTCGGTTATACCCAAGAAGATTTGAAATTCTTCTTAATACCCATGGTTGTTGGGGGGCAAGATCCAATTGGCTCAATGGGTGTCGATGCTTCGTTAGCCGTTTTATCGAATCGCCCTCGATTGTTGTATGATTATTTTAAGCAAAACTTTGCTCAAGTCACCAATCCGGCCATTGATCCGATTCGAGAAGAATTGGTGATGTCTTTAGTTTCGTTAATTGGGCCGCGCCCCAATTTGTTAGGGTTCACGGAAGATTTACATCAGCGCTTAGAAGTCCATCAACCGATTCTGACAAACACTGATTTAGAAAAGGTACGACGGATTGAAAACCGTACTGGTGGCGCATTTAAGACGAAAACCTTGAGTATCTGCTATCTAACCGAACAGGGTGCTTCGGGTATGGCAGAAGCTGTCAGTCAGTTATGCGATCAAGCTGAACAAGCTGTGTTGGCTGGCAACAATATTTTAATACTGTCTGATCGGGAAATGGATGCAGATCACATTGCTATTCCTGCCCTGTTAGCCACTTCTGCTGTTCATCATCATTTGATTGGGAAAGGTTTACGCACGGAATCGGGTTTAGTCATAGAAACGGGTGAAGCGCGTGAAGTTCAACATTTTTGCTTGCTGGCCGGTTATGGGGCAGAAGCCATTAATCCGTATTTGGCTTTTGATACTTTGTCTACACTGGGTGATTCGCTACCAGAAGACTTGACGACAGAAGAGGTTCATAAACGCTATATCAAGGCGCTGAATAAGGGCATCCTGAAAGTGATGTCAAAAATGGGGATTTCCACCTATCAATCTTATTGTGGTGCGCAGATTTTTGATGCTATTGGCTTGTCTGATGAATTTCTCCAAGCTTATTTTACGGGTACAAAATGTAAAACGGCTGGCGTGAGTTTAACGGAAATTGCTGAAGAAACGGTACGTCGGCATCGCTTAGCGTTTAGTAACGCGCCTTTGTATCGCAACGCTTTAGACGTGGGAGGCGAATATGCTTACCGGGTGCGCGGTGAAGAACATGCTTGGACACCGCAAAGCATCAGTACATTACAACAGGCTACCCGCCAAAATGATCGGGCTTTATATGATCAATTTGCGAAAACCATCAATGAGCAAAACGAACGTTTCTTGACATTGCGTGGCCTGTTTGAATTGAAATTGGCCGAACAACCTATCCCGCTTTCCGAAGTGGAACCGGTTTCTGAAATTGTGAAACGTTTTGCGACAGGGGCTATGTCTTATGGTTCCATTTCTTATGAAGTACACACTTCGTTAGCGATTGCGATGAATCGCTTGGGTGGTAAATCAAACACGGGAGAAGGGGGCGAAGAACCTGAACGCTTTAAGCCCATGCCTAATGGTGATTCCAAACGTTCCGCGATTAAACAAGTGGCATCAGGCCGTTTTGGTGTGACGACGGAATATCTGGTTAATTCTAATGATATTCAAATCAAAATCGCGCAAGGTGCGAAACCGGGGGAAGGGGGACAATTACCGGGGCATAAAGTGGACAAAACGATTGCCAGAGTGCGTCACTCAACGCCAGGTGTTGGGCTGATTTCACCCCCACCCCATCATGACATTTATTCAATTGAAGACTTGGCGCAATTGATTCACGATTTAAAAAATGTCAATCCACAAGCGCGTATCAGCGTTAAATTGGTTTCTGAAGTGGGCGTGGGTACGGTAGCCGCGGGTGTTTCTAAAGCTCATGCTGATCATGTCACGATTTCCGGTTATGACGGTGGCACGGGTGCCAGTCCGATTACGTCTATAAAACATGCCGGTTCACCGTGGGAAATTGGTTTAGCGGAAACGCATCAAACTTTAGTCCTCAATAATTTACGTGGACGCATTGCGGTGCAAACCGATGGGGGGTTACGCACAGGCCGTGATGTCGTCATCGCCGCCATGCTGGGTGCCGATGAATTTGGTTTTGCCACCATCGCGCTGATCGTGATGGGTTGCTTGATGATGCGTAAATGCCATCTCAATACTTGTCCGGTAGGCATTGCCACCCAAGATCCAGAATTGCGGAAACACTTCACAGGGCAACCAGAACATTTGGTTAATTATTTTATGTTTGTCGCTGAAGAAGTACGCGAATGGATGGCAAAACTGGGCTTTCGCACAGTCAACGAGATGATTGGTCGTTCTGATAAGCTTAACATGCGTAGTGCGATTTCACACTGGAAGGCAAAAGGGCTTGATTTTTCAAAGATTTTATATAAACCGGAAGTCGGCCCAGAAGTGGCAACCTACAATTGTGAAAAACAAGATCATGGTTTAGACAAGGCCCTTGATCAAGCCTTGATCAAGCAAGCACAGCCGGCATTGGAAAACGGTACACCGGTGCAAATTAAAATGCCCATTTATAATAGCAATCGGACTTTTGGTGCGATGCTGTCAGGGGAAGTGGCAAAACGTTATGGACATGCAGGCTTGCCAAAAAACACGATTTCTATTCAAGTCACAGGCTGTGCAGGCCAGAGTTTTGGAGCCTTTGTCGCGCAGGGTGTCACCATTAAACTGATAGGGGAAGCGAATGACTACGTGGGCAAAGGTTTAAGCGGCGGCCGCCTCATCATTTATCCGCCTTCTGAATGCCCGATAGTCGCAGAAGAAAACATCGTTGTGGGTAATACCGTTCTCTATGGTGCTATTTCTGGAGAATGTTATTTCCGAGGCGTGGGGGGTGAACGCTTTGCCGTGCGAAATTCTGGCGCTATCGCCGTGATTGAAGGTGTCGGAGATCACTGTTGCGAATATATGACAGGTGGCGTTGTCGTGGTTCTGGGTTCGACGGGCCGTAATTTTGCAGCGGGCATGAGTGGTGGTATTGCTTATGTGCTAGATGAAGCCGGCGATTTTGAGCAGCGTTGCAACCTGTCAATGGTTGAATTAGAAGGGGTAGCTGAAGAAGATGTGGCTTTAGAGAAGGCCTATCATCAAGGCGGTGATTTAGAAACACATGGTTTAGTTAACGTGATGCACGACATGACGCGCCATGATGCCCTTCGCCTGAGAACCTTGATTGAGAAGCAGCTAGATTATACAAATAGCAATCGCGCCAAGCAGATTCTTGATAATTGGGAGGGCTATTTGCCAAAATTTGTCAAAGTGATGCCCGTTGATTATCGACGTGCGCTAATGCAAATGCAAGAGAACCAAGCTCAACAAGCTCATTTGGTTCAGAGTCATTAAAGTATAAATTCGATGAGCAAGCCATGAACTGTGGTGAGTGAGTCTGCTTTAGCAAACTCACCTTCCAGGGGTAATCCCTCATCGTTAGACATAAGTTTTTAAATATAATCATTTTAGATAGTTAGCCCTACGTTTTTGAATTTGTCTAGGAGTCTGTCGAACTTAACTTATAAGTCGTTGATTTATAATTATTTTATATAGAATAAAATTATTTCAAAAACTTAAAATCAATACCTTATGTTAATAAGTCCGACAGACTCCTAGCGTCTACGTTCCAACTTTAGTTTGTCTCGGTAGGATTGAACTCCAATTCAAACTAAAGTTTGAACGCCAATTGTTCTCGGCAAAACTTTTGCCGCGAACCGCATGGAAGCTACGCTAAAACTAAAGTCTAAAGTTTGAACTCCAATTCAAACTCACTTGATCAGCGAGTATTAACTCAGGTAGTGGG
>JAYQWI020000841.1:0-7043 GCA_035871815.2 Candidatus Parabeggiatoa communis | reverse complement strand
TTTATTATTATCAATCAAAATCAATTGCTTGAAAAATAATATTGGACAGGGTTAAAATTGAGTTATCAGTCACAATCTTAAACCCTTGGTATTTAAGCGAAAACATAAAAGTTTAAATCTGTCAATGCGTAAGTCCTAAATTTCCTTACCACCTATCAGTTTTCGTAGAGACGCGATGCTTCGCGTCTCTTAGGGCTCGCCTCGAATCGATACAGAGACGCTTCGCGATCGCGTCTCTACAATGGAAACAATCCCTCATCCTAACTACTTTTGACAAACTGATAGCTGGTAAGTCCTAAATTTCGTACAAACTTTAGTTTGTTGGGATTTATCGTTTATTCTGTTTTGGGTATAACAGGTTGATAATCGGTGTTTTTAGAGTGTCTAATAGAAAAGCGTTTAACCCACATAAATCCTATGTATAAACCGAGTACACCGGCTAACACGGTTAAGATTTCGTGGCTAGGCAATAGGGTTATTTTAGCTAACATGTCATAACCAAGGGCTGCGGCAAACAGTCCAAGCAATGGGGGCAAATAGAAGGCGAATGCACTTTTCAGCAAGGCTTGTTCTTCTAAACCAATCAGTACGTTATCGCCAACTGTCGTGTTTTTATGTTTGACGACTTGTATTCTGGTCGTTTTTTGCCCCAGTACAGAGGCTAAACTGGCTGTGCCACAACCTTTATTGGCCGCACACTGTCCACATAGACTTGTGCGTTTTGTTTCTACAATTGCAAATTGTTCGTTGATTTCAACAACGATACCTTGTTCTTCAAGCATTATTCAATTGTTAATGGTGTTTTAATGGTTAATGGTTAATGCTAAACTCTTTTCGAGCTTCAAGTTTTTGCGTGCAATAACTTGAACTTTGAAGATATCAACTCGTCTTCGCTATAGGGTTATATCTTATAATGGTTTTGCCTCAATTCGCAAACTAAAGTTTGCACTCCTACCCTGCACTCCAATCCCATTTTTAATTGATAATATGACTCAACATGCTGATTGTGATGTATTGATTATTGGTACTGGTGCAGCTGGCCTCTCGCTTGCCTTGGAGTTAGCAGATCATGCCTCTGTTATGATCTTATCCAAAGCGGAGCTTGATGCCTGTAACACCCAATATGCTCAAGGTGGCATTTCTGCGGTGCTGAGTGAAGAGGATTCACTGGCTTCACATGTTGAAGATACGCTTAATGCGGGCGCGGGATTATGTGACCCTGAGATTGTCAACTTTACCGTTTCACAAGGCCCAGAGCGAATTGCTTGGCTTATTGAACAAGGTGTGCCTTTTACTCAAGTGTCTGATTCTAATGGTCATATTCATTACCATCTGACTCGTGAAGGCGGGCATAGCCATCGTCGTGTGATACATGCGGAAGATGCCACTGGGCGGGCTATCATTTCAACCTTGTTGGCTAAAATCAATGTTCATCCAAGTATCCATGTTAATGAATACCAACTCGCAATTGATTTGATTACTGGGCCTAAACTTGGCTTGTCTACACCACGGTGTTTAGGGGCTTATGTGTTAAATCTCAAAACGGGCAAAGTCTCTGCTATCAGTGCCCGTTTTGTTGTACTGGCTACAGGTGGTGCGGGTAAAGCTTATTTGTATACGAGCAACCCAGATGTGGCAACGGGTGATGGCATTGCCATGGCATGGCGGGTGGGCTGTCGTGTGGCTAATATGGAGTTTATTCAATTTCATCCGACTTGTTTATACCATCCCAATGCTAAATCTTTTTTAATCAGCGAAGCCGTGCGGGGGGAAGGCGGTAAATTGCGATTACCTGATGGCAATCGCTTTATGGATGGTTTTGATCCGCGTGGTGAGCTCGCACCGCGTGATATTGTCGCACGGGCTATTGATTATGAAATGAAACGCTTGGGCTGCGAGAGTGTCTTTCTTGATATTAGTCATCAACCTAAGCCGTTTATTATTGAGCATTTTCCCAATATTTATCATCGGTGTCTTACACACGGTTATGATATGAGTCATCAAGCGATTCCTGTGGTGCCGGCTGCTCACTACACCTGTGGTGGTGTGATAACGGATCGACATGCCCGAACCGATATTGAGGGATTATATGCGGCAGGTGAAGTTGCCTTTACTGGCCTACATGGGGCTAATCGTATGGCCAGTAATTCCTTGTTGGAATGTTTGGTTTTTGCCCATGCGGCTTATGTTGATATCTTACCTCAATTAAAAGAAATTCCGGATCCGCCCTCTCTACTGGCTTGGGATGAAAGCCGTGTTACTGACTCTGACGAAGAAGTGGTTGTTTCACATAATTGGGATGAATTGCGTCGCTTTATGTGGGACTACGTCGGTATTGTGCGTACAACTAAACGCTTACAACGTGCTAAACATCGTGTTGATTTGTTGCAGAGCGAAATTGATGAATATTATTCAAATTTCCGCATCAGTAATGATTTAATTGAATTACGCAATTTAACTTTAGTAGCGGATTTAATCATTCGCTCTGCACAACTTCGGTATGAAAGTCGAGGGTTGCACTATACGCTTGATTATCCAAAACAAAATGATGTTGCACGCAATACGATATTGGACAATGAGCATATCACTGTTCAATAACATTAGTAGAGACGCACGGCCGTGCGTCTCTAAGGGCGTGCCTTTTCCCTGAGACGCACGCAGTGCGTCTCTACGGCCGTGCTATACGACTGTAGAGACGCACGGCCGTGCGTCTCTACAACCCTTAACTATTAACCATTAATTAACTATGTTTGACTACAGCCCCTCTCCTACTTTGCTTGCTGACCGGATCATTCTGATTACAGGTGCAGGTGATGGTATTGGTCGTGCCGCGGCGAAAAGCTTTGCTGCTTATGGCGCGACAGTGATTTTACTGGGGCGCACGACGCGCAAATTAGAAGCTGTTTATGATGAGATTGAACAGGCAGGCCATCCGCAGCCGGCAATTTATCCAATGAATCTTGAAGGGGCGAGTCCTAATGACTATGAAAGCCTGGCTAACACTTTGGAAACAGAATTTGGGCGACTTGATGGGTTGCTACATAATGCGGCTCTATTAGGTACCCTGACACCATTGGAACACTATGATGTCAGTACATGGTATCAACTCATGCAAGTTAATCTTAATGCCCCGTTTTTACTCACAAAAGCCTGTTTAGGATTAATGAAACAGGCCAAAGAGGCCTCTATTGTGTTTACATCCTCTAATGTTGGGCGAAAAGGAAAGGCGTATTGGGGAGCGTACTCGGTTTCTAAATTCGGTATTGAGGGCATGATGCAAGTCTTAGCTGATGAACTTGAGGCCAATACGGCCATTCGAGTGAATAGCATTAACCCAGGCGCAGTGCGAACGAGAATGTGGAAAGAGGTTTATCCGGGGAAAGAACCTGATACAGTTCAGCCGCCTGAAACGATCATGCCGTTATATCTTTACTTGATGGGCCCTGACAGTCATGAGGTTAATGGGCAAGCATTGGCAATATGATTCTGTAGGGTGGGCTGTTGCCCACCATTCTATTTTTGTCAGATGACAGCTAAGTGATTGATTTATCGTCAGGTCAATCAGGCAACAAAAACACGTTTCGCGCCAAAAGTATTGCGCGCAATACTTTTGGCGCGAACCCAGTCTACGAGTTTTGAGAAGGTTCTGTGTTACTGGTCTCAGAACGCTTGCGGCGACGACTACGACGTACAACGGTATTCGCCGGTTTTTTGGTCTCCTGCGAGACGTTAGATGACTCACTTCCTGTCGTTATCAAGGGCGGACGCCCTTTTGATGGCTGACGGGTTCGTTTTTGTGTACCTCTTGTGGTCGCTGATTTTGTTCGGCGAGATTGAGTCGAGCTAGACGATTCCGATTTCTGACGAGTTGAATTGTTCTGTTTATCAAATAAATTGTTCCATAAACGTTTGAACATGCCGGCTTGTGCCTTGGATTTGAGTGCTGGCACAGGAGGTGTGGTGTGAACCACACCTTTAACCGCAGGTTCGTCAACCGGTTCCGATTTGACTGGAGGACTGAGGTTATCAACCACCGTTTCTTGAGGTGCTGTGATCAGTTGATAACTGACTTTTTCTCCACTCTCTTTCTTCTCATCAGATCGCACACGTTGCACATCATACTGAGGTGTTTCTTTGTGAGGATTGGGTATCAACACAATATCGATTTGTTGGCGATCTTCAATTTCTAATATCGCCTGTCGTTTTTCATTGAGCAAATAGGCAGCCACTTCTACCGGTACTTGCGCGATGATTTTAAGCGTTTTATCCTTCATCGCTTCCTCTTCCATTAAACGCAAGATGGAAAGCGAGAGAGATTCGACACCACGGATGCTACCTTGTCCTAGACAACGAGGACAATTGATATGACTGGATTCGCCGAGTGACGGGCGTAAACGTTGCCGAGACATTTCTAATAGGCCAAATCGCGAAATACGGCCGACTTGTACCCGTGCGCGATCTATTTTCAGTGCCTCTTTGATGCGGCCTTCAACTTCACGCTGATTTTTGTGACTGAGCATGTCTATAAAATCTATCACCACGAGGCCACCCAAATCACGTAGACGTAATTGTCTTGCGACTTCATCGACGGCCTCCAAATTAGTCGTGAGCGCCGTTTCTTCTATATCAACACCCTTTGTCGCACGCGCCGAGTTGATGTCTATCGACAGTAAGGCTTCGGTATGATCAAGCACGATAGCCCCCCCAGAGGGTAATTTGACTTCGCGTTGAAAGGCCGATTCAATTTGGCTTTCGATTTGATAGCGTGTAAACAAGGGTACTTTGTCTTGATACAGTTTAACTTTACTGAGGTGTTGCGGCATCACCTGTTGCATAAACGTGTAGGCATCGTCGTAAATTTCTTGATTATCAACCAATATTTCGTTGATATCTTCACGCAGATAGTCGCGAATCGCACGGATGATGATATTACTTTCCTGATAAATCAAAAAGGGGGCAGGCTGCTTCTGGACAGAAGATTCTATGGCTTGCCATAATTGCAAAAGATATTCTAAATCCCATTGCAGTTCATCAGCCGTTTTATTAACCCCAGCAGTACGCAGGATCAGTCCCATGCCAGTGGGTATTTCCAGAGTACTTAAGACTTCCCGTGCCTCAGTGCGATTTTCACCTTCAATACGGCGCGATACGCCGCCTGCACGCGGATTATTGGGCATCAGCACCAAATATCGCCCTGCTAAACTAATAAAAGTGGTTAAGGCTGCGCCTTTATTGCCCCGTTCTTCCTTGTCTACCTGTACGATGATTTCCTGGCCTTCTTTGAGTACATCCTTAATACCACGGCGTTCTCGTTCAGGAGGTTCTTCCTGACTGTCCGGATTTGTGGCCTCCTTTTTTTCGGGTTGTTGAAAGTAACTGCGAACAACATCCTTGAGCGGCAAAAAGCCATGTCTATCGACACCAAAATCAATAAAAGCAGCTTCCAAACTGGGTTCTATACGGGTAATTTTACCTTTATAGATGTTAGATTTCGTTTGTTTGCGTCCTGCTGTTTCGATGTCAAAATCATATAATTTCTGTCCGTCCACCATAGCCACACGCAATTCTTCTGGCTGGGTGGCATTTATTAATATTCTCTTCATTGAAGTTAATCCTTCTCCTATCAGTGTCGCGCTCAACCTATTATCTAAAGTTTTTAAAGTCGGGAGCGCGGTTATAGCGTGTTCGGTGCGGTAGGTAACCCATCTCTATGTGACGGGAACCTTTTATGAATATCTATGGCACAAGAGACACACCCGTGGTGTTTTTTGAATACGGTGTTTTTGATTCAACGGATTTCAACGGTATCCCTTTGGCACGTTTTTTTTGTCATTTTAGGTAATGGGTAATGAGCCTTGTAGCCTTGTAGCCTTCTCGGGTGGGCAAGTGGCAATGCCATTAAGTATCAAGCAGACACGCACGCAGGTCGGCCCCTACCAAACTCCGCGTCATAACGGGACTGTAAGTAAGGGCTGCCCGATCGTGTTCTCCCAGGCGAAGGTGGCCCATTGGGGCAAGCGGGCCGTAAGGCTTATGGTTTTTTCCGCTTCGCGTTCGCCCACTTGTCCCCCTTTTTATCAACTTTAACCCTAAATATTAAATGTATTTTTAGACCACCTACTATTTAATATTTATATTTTGCACCATCTTATGAGCTGGTTTAGATTGGAAATCGGGAAATTTCGTCACAGCGTATCTATTTAATTGGGAAACTTCGTACCCTTGTGGGCATTGTTCATTGTTCATTATTTAATATTTTGCGTGAAAGGCTCTATTTGTAAAAATTGATAGAAAATATTCTGCCCAATGAACGTCGCGAAGCGAAGATCAACAAAGTTTCCACGTTCCCAATGTAAAATGCTCAAAAGCGCATATTGATTTTGAAGGCTTGAATTGAATTCTGTCAAATCAATGGGTTATAAAACAATTCTGATTGGCGTGATTTGAACAGTTTTTATTCATTTTTCATCTTAATGCTCTTTACCCATCACCGCTGATATTTTTGTGTTCAAAGGTTTACACAAACGCTAGCGGTTTGATTTTGTCTTCGAGGTTCCTGTTTTTTAACAAAAACTTGAACCTCGAAATCCGTTTTGGCAAATTATTTTAATAAATCAACTGGTTAATCAATTTATCCAATAAAGGATAGCAATGGCAACTTGTCAATAGATTGGGTTTATTACAACACGCCAAATTTCTCGGTTATATTAATTTTGACAATGTCTTATGTCCCATATCACGTAGGTGACAAAATGATTGGTTTTACGCCATTGCTAGAATCTGAGCTTGTCGAGTAAATTTCCCAGTTGAGCCATTTTCTCGCCATCGTAATGGGTGTCTCAAATGACCAATCCTTTATTCATTCTTCATTTCAAATGACCCATCCTTTGTTCATTTTTCATTTTTTTACTAAAAAGTTTTTGCGCGCCAAAACTTTTTCATGAAATTCATTTTTCATTTCAAATGTCGTGTTAGACTGGCCTCTCAAACTGTTATAATTAACATTATGAGTCCATCAACTTTCAAACACCCCTCGGTGACTT
>JAYQWI020000840.1:0-3874 GCA_035871815.2 Candidatus Parabeggiatoa communis | reverse complement strand
TAAAATACCCACACCTTTAATCAATCTTCTTTCATTCTCTGCGGCTCTGCGGCTCTGCGTGAGCAGACAGTTTGTGACATAAGATTTGTAGGCATAGAGTAGTGTGGTTGTTTTGGGTATTTTATTTTTTTGGAATTGCCTTACTAAATAGTCGGTAACAATAACCGATTTCCATGCAAAAGTTTTTGCCCGCAAAAACGGTATTTAGCGTAGCTTCAAATATGGAACTGATAACTAACAACTGATAATTAATAAAGGAGTTTTACAAATGCGTGAAGAAATGCTTAAATCCATTCTGACAGAACTCAATGGTACCTCAAAAGATATACAAGCCTCCGCCGCCATTTCCACTGATGGACTCGTCATGGCCTCTATTCTCTCCAGTGACATGGATGAAGATCGCATGGGCGCTATGGCGGCAGCTATGCTGTCTTTAGGTGAACGCATTTCAGACGAATTAGGACGGGGTAATTTGGAACAAGTCTTAATTAAAGGCGAACAAGGCTATGTCTTGATGACTCATGCCGGCCCTGATACCGTTGTTTGTGTCGTCACCCAATCCACCGCCAAACTTGGGTTGGTTTTCTTGGATATTAAACGTGCAGCTGAATCGATCCGTAAAATAATATAATTCAAGCGTGTCAAAGGCGGTCACACCACGCCGACCGCCAATTGCTGCACTCAAGCTAACCTCAACTAAAATGATGAAAAGCAATAAACCCATACCCTTTGCCGCTATTGGAATGGACAAACAAACACTTAGAATTCTTGAAATGGTGTTTAATGGTCCCGGTAAAGGCGATTATATTCTTGTTGAAACACTTAAAGAGGCCCAGGCTTGTATTTTTGATCTAGACTGTTTAAACGGCATGAACTTATGGAAAGACTATCGCAATCAAAATTCGCACCTGCCAACCCTTATCTTCTCTCTCAATGACAAAGATATTGCTGGCACCGTTTATGTCAAAAAACCCATTGAAATTGAAGAACTCTTAAAAGCCCTCAGTAAAATAAAACGATTGTTAAAAGAACAACCGCTTGAAAAAACGCTTCAAGCGGTTTCTGGCAAATCGGCTTCTTCGGAACGACTAGCACCCCGCAATGCTCAACTAGCAACCGATATGGCCATAGAAAAGGAAGAAGAGGCAATACATCAGTTTTGCGGCTATACTCAAGATATTAACCCCGATAACTCAGAAGAAGTTAAAAAAATTTATTACGATCCCAGTCAATATCTACAAGGTTTTTTTGAAAAAGCCTTTGTTATTGCTCAGCAATTAGATGGTGGCGGCATTTTGATTGAAGGCTTATACACTCCAATGATATTGCTACAAAAACAAAACTCAATACTCTGTTGCAACGAATTTCGTAACCATCAATTACGCACCATGGCCTTATTACCCCTATCAAAGAATCGTCTACGCCTAGTCACGTTAAGTGAAACAGAAGTGGAAGCGCATAAAAGGACAGAACACTTAGTCGCTCGACCTTTAGATGAGTTTTTATGGCGAGTCGCCCTGTGGACATCAAGAGGACGTATAGCGAAAGGAACCGATATCTCTAAAAAAATCGTCTTATTACATTGGCCTAATTTTACCCGTTTAGTCGTCACGCCCTATGCTTTAAGAATTTCAGCCCTCTGGATAGCACAACCCCATTCACTACTAGAAACGACTAAAATATTAAATATTCCACAGCGTTATGTATTCTCCTTCTTCAGTGCAGCCAGTGCGCTCCAATTAGCCTTTGTGGATAGACGAACAGAGCAGCGTCGTTCACAGTCCACCCCATCCAACAATACCAAGCACGGTTTATTTAAACGACTTTTAGCACGATTACGTCATCAGGAATAAACTAACTTGAAATGAATACTGTCACCCTTGTTAAAGAGATTTTCTGGTTATCACTTTTGCTCAGGGAGGCACAAAAAATATCATTCGTTAAGTCATGAATTAGTCAATTCGTGAAGCTGTTATGATTTTCATATAAATCATTTAAACTCTTCAAAAGGCAGAATAATTAATCTATAGCCTTATAAAATCCGTTGTACATGATATGAGCAGTTATAAACTTATTTTTACAGGGCCCTCAGGTGCCGGTAAAACAACCGCAATTTCCGTTTTAAGTGACATAGCCGTTGTGAAAACAGAAGCCAAAGCGAGCAAACGTGATCCGAACCATAAAAACAAACAAACGATTACAGTCGGTCTAGATTACGGCATTATCAACTTAAAAAACAAAGATAAAATTTATCTATACGGCACCCCAGGACAAGAACGTTTTGATTTTATGTGGGATATTATTACAGAAGGCGGACTTGGGCTCGTTTTACTGATAGATAATGCGCGCACCGATCCTTTAGAAGATATGCGTTTTTTTCTCAAAGCCTTTGCCGACTTCATTCAAAAAACAAAAATCGTCATTGGTGTCACCCGCATGGATATCAGTCCGACTCCCAAGATTGCCGACTACCATCAAGCCTTACGTGCTTACAATTTTAATCCGCCCATATTTGATGTTGATGCCCGTCGTAAAAAAGAGGTTTCATTACTCTTGCAAGCCTTACTATACTCTCTCGATCCAAGCTTGAATTAAATGCCGACTTACCCCTACTAACCCTGAAGGGATAAAATTAAGGGCAAACACGCAGGTATGCCTCTACAAAATCCGCGTATTTAGGTGCTGTAATGACGAACCTGCGTGTTCGCCCAAGCTTTCGATGTTCAAGTCGCGCAAAAACTTGAACCTCGAAAACGAAGGTGGCATTGAGGTGAAACCAGGGCCTATTCAGATTTTCAGGGTTGATAATAATTGACAACTGATAACTGATAACTGATAACTGATAACTGATAACTGATAACTGATAACTGATAACTGATAAAAGGATGAACTATGGCAGCTAAAGCATTTTTTCTGATGCGTCTCAACGATCATGTTCAATATTTGAAAAAAATGGAATCGACTCTCGGCGGAAAAGGACTTTTTCAAGGTACCACTCATTCTGAGTGTAAACTAGGCCAATGGCTTCATGGAGACGGTACTAACGAAGTGGGTACTCTGACAGATACTCATGCGAAGGAGGTTTTTGATAGCCTATTTGAACCGCATGAACGCTTTCATATAACCAGCAAACAAGCACTGGACAAAAAACAGGCGGGAGACGATGAAGGGGCCAAATTGGCCATGACCGAGATGTATAGATTATCGCATCTTATCACGCAAAAATTACTCGCGCTTGATACACTCCTTTAAACTGAAAAAAGGTCAATTACGCATGTCAATGATTAACTTATCTGAAAAAAAGTATTCTCAACAACTCAAACTCCGCTACGAAGAAAGCAGCGCCCTATACGCTTCCCAATTTGTCATCACAGCGAATGGAGATGAAGTGATTGTTAATTTTTCCTCTGGTAGTTTGCCCGATTCCGCAAGCGGAGACAGCATTTTACCCATACACACACGGATTGCCTTATCCACAAAGGGGGCACAAAAACTGGCCAATTTAATCAATCAAGCCTTATCCGCCAGCATAAGCACACAAGCCATGAATGAAGGCAAATCACATACACTCAACTGATTAGGAATGCTTGTATTAAAGAAGGGAAATTGGGAAATGAGAATGAAGAATGTGAGCTGATAGAAAGCAGATTCTGCTTCTTTCAATCTGTGAGGTTTTTTTATCTCACGCAAAGACGCAAAGGTGCCAAGTCATTATTAGCGTCTTAGCGACTTTGCGTGAGCAAATAATTATCTGGATATCTAATATACGGGTTGAATTTTTCTCACTTCTTATATTTTCTATGACAGCCTTTACAAAGAGCAGTGTTCTTAAACTGAGGCACAACCTCTTTCAACGTCGTCGCCGTTTTCGCAA
>JAYQWI020000839.1:0-4463 GCA_035871815.2 Candidatus Parabeggiatoa communis | reverse complement strand
TCTATAGCAAGTGTTTGGATACCACCTTTTGATACTGTACTTCTGTTTTGCCAAGTTTGACCTCCATCAGTGCTTTTGAAAAACCGTTTTCCATACGTGGCATACACTGTGGTAGAGCTTGTCGGATCGACAAAGAGTCCGCTAAACTCAAACTCTTTATTGATGGCTGTCCAATGATTACCCCCATCCGTACTTTTATATACCCCTCCATAATCGTCAGGCAGTGCATAGAGAATTTCAGGGGCAGTTGGAACTAGGACTAATGATCCAAGTCGAACGAATGACGCCCCTCGAGGTGGGGGGGTAATAACAAAATGAGGACCTATGTAAGTCCAAGTTCTACCCCCATCAGTGCTTTTTGATATGTCATTACCATCATTAATGTATAATATCTTAGGGTTATGCGGATCAACTATAATTGAGGTGAGTTCCCCTACACCAGCGAGTCCATGTTCTAAAGGATTTTGAAGTTTCTGCCAACTTCTGCCACCATCTGTTGTTTTAAATAAGTCTTCGTAACTAGCTATCCCTGGTCCGTCCGATATAGCCACGTATAGGGTAGTGGATGTGGTAGGATCCATTGTTACCACAGAGACTGTCAGTACAGAAAGTCCTCCTTTATTGCTTTCTATTTCCCACGGGCCAATCGGTGTCCACTCATTAGCCTTGGCGAAAGTAGGCATCACAGCAATCAACACTAATAACAATATCAAAATAGACCCGATGTAATAGTCTCGTTGACATTGTGCATCAAAATACAACATTCAATAACCTCCTTTTTTGGATGTGTTCGTCAAAATTCAAAAAAGAAAAAAAGAGCGCGTATTATGACAAATTAGGCAAGATGGGACAAGGGCCGAGACCGACAAGCTAATAAAACTGACATTCAGCACATTTTTGTAAGTCTTTGAAATTTAATAATACTAAAATTTATGATAACCATAACTCATATTTATACTCATTTAAAATCAATCAATTTACAATTAATGTGTGTTGAGATAAAAAAACAGTTATCGTTATGAATTAGCAATTACCAATTATCAATTGCGATTTTTGGTTTCACGCAAAGTGCTATTGAGTTAAGGTGTCAAGATATAACACGACTGCGTTTATGTTTTAATGATGGGAAGGCGTATCGCGGTTGCTAATTGCCGTTCACATCTTTTTGATTTATTATTAATTATTAAGTGGATGACGGTTGTTTATTTGAATAGACTACCACGAATGACTTAGATAAATTCGTACCACAAACACTTTGAACAGGATTACACGGATTAAAGGATTGACAGGATTAGACTTGTTCGTAAATAAATTTTTGGCTAATAAAAACAAATTTTCACGCAAAAGTTTTGAAAAGTTAAATTCACAAAACCCTTATTTTCGGACAACTCTATTAATTTATTAATTAGAGTTAATTATCTGAATCAAAATTGGAAGACATTTTAGAATTAACAAAATCAAAATCAAAACTTGCTAAAAATTCTATTCTGGAAAATTCTTTAATTCAGACAATAAAATAATCCTGTCAATCCTTTAATCCGTGTAATCCTGTTCAAAATCTGGTGACGTTTGTTTGAATGGAGTACCACGAATGACTTAGATAAAAGAGTACAAGCACATTATCAAAGGTAATCAAACAATACCTGAAGACTTTCGGACAAATACTATGACATCTCAAGCGACTTTTGACTTTTTAACCGGTTTATTGTCTGAGGGAAAATCAAAATGAGTGATGATTTTGATGCCCCCTTGCCAGATGACATTTGGGGAGGGCTTTTTGATGACTTGACTACTTGATACTCATATCTTTTTAGGGTTAATATATTTTTTGAGGAATTATGTTTTAAATCAAACTGAACCGTCACGGCGATTATGAGATTAATTTGTTTATCGGCCCATCATTAGCTTAGCTGAAATTCGTTTCGTTGTACTATAATAACTAATAATCAGTATTCTATCAAAACCCCTCAACCCCTCAACCCCTTTTTAATTATGAACATTCTCAAACAACTCCTCATTATCCCGATTTTACTCATCACCTTTTCACTCCCTCAAAGCCAGGCAGCAGACTTTGTGCTGACTGTCAAAAATATCGGCAATGGTAGCGTCATCAGCGATCCAAGCGGCATTAATTGTGGAGACAGCTGTACAAAACAATATGTTGAAAATACAACAGTGAAATTAACGGCCGTTGCAAAAGCCGGTTCACAATTTACCGGTTGGACAGAAAATTGTACAGGCAGCAGTAATCCCACTTATGTGATTCTCACGGAAAATAAATCCTGTACAGCCAACTTTGAAGCCTTACCGCCCCAAAAATACGATCTCACTGTCGCCAAAACAGCGCATGGTAAAGTCACCAGCGTACCTGCGGGCATCGACTGTGGAACAGATTGTACTGAACAATATGATGAAGGCACCGCAGTCAGTTTAATTGCCGAAGCCGAAGCCGATTCAACCTTTAGCCGCTGGGGAGGCGATTGCGAAAGTAGCACCGTACCTTCTATCAGCGTGACAGTTGATGCCGCGAAAACCTGTACTGCTAATTTTAAACGATTACCTATTGAACTGACAGTGACTAAAACCGGAAAAGGTGACGGCACCGTTGTGAGCAGCAATATGGCCGGTATCAACTGCGGCACCCAGTGTACAACCAGTTACGATAGCGGCACCACTGTCACGCTCCGCGCACAACCCGATACAGCCTCTGAATTTACCGGTTGGGTAGGCGATTGTACCGGTACAGAACAAACAACCAGCCTAACCATAGCAGATAAGGCCCTCACTTGCTCTGCCGATTTTAAACCCTTACCCCACGCCCTGAGTCTCACCAAAAACGGTAATGGCACCGTGATCAGTGATCCTAGCGGTATTAACTGTGGTAGCCGATGTATCGGCTCTTTTGAAGAGGGCTTAGAAGTCAAATTAACCGCTGAACCCGATGCCGATTATGAATTTACGGACTGGACGGGAGATTGTACTGGCGAAGCCACTTCAAGCAGTGTCATTGTCGATGCCGATAAAACCTGTAGCGCCAATTTTAAACGCTTACCCCTCACCTTGACAGTTGCTAAATCAGGGAATGGCACCATCACCAGTGATCTTGACGGGATAGACTGTGGATCAACCTGTACAGCCACTTACGAACTGGGTACGGCTATCAAGTTGACGGTTACCCCAGATACCGATTCTGAATTTATCGCTTGGTATGGTGATTGCGCCGGTAGCAGCGCCTCTACCACAGTCGATTTATTGACCAGTCAACACTGTATAGCCCATTTCGCCAACATACCCGCTGAAGGGCAAAGTAATCTCAGTGTCATTGCGATAGACGATGGGCAGGGGAAAGTGAAAAGCGAACCGGATGGGATTGACTGCGATGCGGCCTGTACTGCGGCCTACGCACAAGACTTAACCGTCAAATTAACGGCCACACCTGAACCCAATTCAACCTTTGAAGGCTGGGATGTTGATTGTGGTGGTACAGAAGCCTCTACCACGATTACCCTGAATCAAACCTCAAACCTCTGTCTCGCGCATTTTCAATTAATTCCCAGTACACATGATCTCACGATAACCAAATCAGGTAATGGTTTTGGCACGATTAAAAGCGATTTAACCGGCATTGACTGTGGCAGCGATTGTGTCGCGCCCTTCACTCAGGATTCCACAGTGACGCTAACCGTGACACCTCAACCCGGTTCTATTTTCAAAGGCTGGAGTCACCATTGCAGCGGCATGGAACGCTCAACGACAGTCAGCTTAACGGAAGCCAAAACCTGTACCGCGAGTTTTGAATTGCTGCCCACTTATAATATGACACTCAAACTCATAGGAGAAGGTGAAGGTACTGTAACCAGCAATATTGAAGGCGTGAGTTGTGGAGCCGAGTGTGTTCAGTACTACCAAGGTGCCGAATTGACGCTAACGGCTAATCCAGATACCTTTTCAAAGTTTCTCTCTTGGGGAGTCGATTGTACCGGTACGGGCAATCCCATCACGATTACTTTAAATACCACGAAGAATTGCACTGCCGAGTTTGAAAAACTACCCACCTACGAACTCACCGTCACCAAAATAGGAAGTGGGCAAGGTGTACTCACACGCGAACCAGAAGGCCTGAATTGTGGCTCGAATTGTGAACGAGATCCACAAGGCACGATTGTCACGCTAACCGCCACACCTGAAATCGGTTCCACTTTAACCAGTTGGAGTGGGCATTGAACCGGCAATGAAAGTCCGCTGGCCATCACGATTGGCGCGACGGCTCAAGTGTGTACCGCTACCTTTGATAAATTACCCGTCTATACTCTAACCGTCCAGAATGCCGGTAACGGCACCGTGATCAGCGAACCGGAAGGCATCCAATGTGGCGAATTGTGCAGTACCAGCTATTATGGCGGCACAGCCGTCACCTTGACAGCCACACCCAGCGCAGGTGCCAAATTCACCGCTTGGACAGG
>JAYQWI020000838.1:0-3333 GCA_035871815.2 Candidatus Parabeggiatoa communis | reverse complement strand
CCAAAGGACTGGCGCACCAAAATATCGCTTGGCATGTTCTACAATTGAAGATAACTCATTACGTCCCATTTGAACAGCTCTATCTACTGAAAATTGTTCGTTAATTAATGTTGTGTAAAATTCTTGAATAAAACGCCAAGCCAGTGTTTGATAAATAGGGTAACGCATTGCAACTACCGCAGGAATCCCTTGCTGCACTAGCCAAGCGGCTGTCCCTGAAAAAGATGAGTCAGATAATGGTGCGCCACCTTCGCACGCTTGTAACACGACTAATTTGATATTAGCTCCTCGCACCAAATCAGCGAGTGATTCACCCCCATAAAATAACGGCGTTCCATCTTTCACATCTTTGAGAACAAGTTTTCCTGATGTACCGTGTCCAAGAAAATGAAAAACGTGGGGCTTGTGTTGTAAAAAAACATCTCTCAATTCTTTAATGCTAGGGTTTTGTAGCTCTTTTAATGTGACTTTATCATCATCTAACGTATTCTTAAATTCGAGTAACTTGTCACGTACCAAGTCACTAAAACCGACTTTTTCTAAATCATTAGATTGAGCATAAACAAAGAGAATTCGTAGAGGTAGCTCATTAATTGCGTAGCCTTGCTTTGTTGTCCAATTTTGATACTCGCAAGATAGAGTTATTCTGGGATCAGTGCCTAAAAAGGTTTTTCCATCAGGATAATACAAAAATTCCCACGGTAAGTTTATAACTTTCTCTATAAAGTCAGTGGGCTGTTTAATTGATTTTTCAAAAACAAGCCGAAGACGTAAAGTAGTATCAGATTGTAATGGTAACCAAATAGTTTCATTGAAACTACGTTTAATAAATAAAGCTTCAAAAAGAAGTCCACCAAAATATTCAAAATCTTTTCTCCCTTTAAAACGTTTTTCATCAAGCCAGCCAAGATGATGATTGATATCTTTCAGCTTTTCCTGATTAAACTCATAAGGTTTATGTACCTGTTTATCAAAAATAGGGTGAATTTCACCATTCCCCCTAATTTCTAAGACATAATCTATTTGCTTATTCAACTTGTTTATTTTTGACATAGATAAATTTATTGATTATCTGAATCAGAATGTTCAAAATGGAATAATTTCCAGAATAAATTTCAGTAAAATTATTTTGTTAATTCCAACATTTTGTTAATTCTGATTCAGACATTTAAAACATTAAGTTTTTGGATGCTCTAACGAGTAATATCGTTCCATTCTTGGATATGAGAAATTCCCGCTCCCTCTTTTTCAAAAAAGGAACGCAATTTTTTATCGAAATATTTCCAATAATCCTTAAAAATATCCGCACTCCATATTTGAAAATCGTGGGACGCTTGTAATACACCAGTTACATTAACGGATTGTGTTCTCTCTTTAGGTACCATCAATATAACGTGTAATTGCAAATCTTCATGTTCAACATATTCCTGCCCAACAAGTCGCCAATGACCAAAAGAATTGCCTTTACCTCTGCTTCGTATTTCAGGACGTTTGATGCTGTAATTAAATGGTCCCAAAACGAACTGAGAATCGGCATCAGCTTTGGCTAATACTTTTGCTTGAGCCTTTCCACTGAGTTTTTTCAACAAGCCACTATCATCGACTTTGGCTCGAAATTGTAGATTTCCATCTAATTTCAAATCAAGACGATTTTGGCACTTGAAGATTTCTGACCAAACATCGTCAGGGAAAATCTCATAAATGATCGGACAAAATTTAGCCTCCGTTTCATTTGGACAGAATTCCACCCGACAATCTAAACGGGTAAAAGCCCAGCCTGATAGAGGGAATAAGGTAATAGGTATCTTCACTTGGTAAAAATTGTTATACCTCATCTTAGATTTGAGATCACGGGATGGTTTAATACCTCGTTCTTCAAAATCCTTTCCCATCAGACGACTTACTTGGAGTACCTTTGAAAAAGAGGCTTGTTCTTTTTCAAGTTGTTCCAGTAGGTGAGCTTTTTCAGCCTTTTGTTTTTCAAGCTCTTTGGGCGCAATATCTATACCCAACTCAACATCAGAGAAAAGAATAATTTCTTTAGCCTCTGCTAATAATTTATCACGATCAACAATCTTGGTGATTTCTAAATCTAATTCATCAGATATATTCACTTCCATTGCCCTTATTGTTTTTAGTGAAAATGCCACAACCGCTTAAGTCGTATGCTAATAAACCCAAATACCCCTAATAAATTTGTTAAATAAGTTACTCAACTTAATTAAAGTTTGTGCTAAGTTTTGATAAAGTTATTGATATTTAACCACCCTTCAAGACAACTTTCTCCGTCAAATAAATGACATTTTGCTGACGACTAACACAGTGCAAATCAACCAAATCTTCTAAAACATCATCCAGTTCATCAACGTTCAAACTGAAATGATAATTATCCTGCATTTTGGCTTGCAACTCCGACAAAGGAATTTCAAAATTCAATTCACCACGAGATAAGTGATGCAAAGCGACTAAAATGCCAGCTTGCTCTTGTTTCAATTCAACCGTTGTCAGATCAATTGCAAGTAATTGGGGTCAGAGTAAAATTAATTCTCTCAAAACACACAACAGCATTCCTCAATTAACCGAATCAATTGGTTGAATGCTTTTATGTAAACCACACAGCCAACTTAGCGACAATATCAACAGAGTCAGCAGCGTAAACCAACTCACACAACTTTCTTACAAATAGCAGTATGAATACAACGAACACACAACTTTGAACCACGAAACACACTTAGCGATAATTCAATATGTAACAAAATAGCCAAACTCAACGCAGGCTATCCCAAAGGTTGCATCCTTCTATTGTTATGGCATAAACAAAAATATCTTTCACTATGAAAGACTTTATCACCATAAGCCACGGTACAAGTTTTCTGTTCCCAGCTGTTGTTGCCTACGATCTATTCTCCGCTTTTATTATCTTTTGTTGTACAAATGCTTATTAGTTTATGGTTTTTATCAATATCAGCAAACATTGGATACGGTATCACCGGGTTTGCTCTGCAAGTCATTGGACAATCTAGTTTTTTATGAGCAACTATCCAATTCATCTTTATATTGGCATTTGCTACGGACGAAAGGCCCAACTGTCAGTGACCTCGATAAAACGAGCAAGGATAACTTCTTATAAAAATTTAACATGGTAATCGGGGACAGGTAACCGATGTCAGAGTAAAATTAATTGATTATCTTGGGTATTATCTCTTATTTGATTGTCCGACTGGTTTCGTCCAGCTTTCCTTGCTGTTACTTTTGGTTAAATTTTCTATCGGTGTTGTAAATTGTTCATTAACTGGCGAAACTCTAACTAACCTTGCCATGACTCATCTTTTT
>JAYQWI020000837.1:0-4209 GCA_035871815.2 Candidatus Parabeggiatoa communis | reverse complement strand
CGGCCAATCGTCGGTGATAAAAATCTTATCCGTATACGAGCGACACAATGCAACCGTATTATCAGTACTGCCAGAATCGACTATAATGATTTCATCACACCACGCACAAGAAGCAAGACAGGCGTTGATATGATGCGCCGCATTGAAAGTGATAATAATGACAGAGATTGAATTTTTCATTTTAAAATCGGGATGTTGGATTTTCAAAGACGCACGGCCGTAGAGACGCACGGCCGGGCGTCTCTACACTTTTGTCGGCCGTGCCTCTCTACACTTTTGTCGGACGGGCTATCCCATCCAAAACATTTTAAAAAACCGTTTTTGAATAACCTAACCATAAGTACAAGGGAAAGAACCATTAAATTAGTTCATGAAGCAGAGAAATCGCTTTTTTAAAAAAAAGGGCGTTTTTTGATATCAGCGTCAATCATGACAACCATAATTTCATGTTAAAAGTTTATAACTTTTTTTGTATTTTCCAAAGCCTCATTTATTTTTCAATTTCAAAATTTTGAAAGTGTACTTGACTATTTTAAAAGAAAAGTATTATAATAACGCCCTATTTTAAAAAGTAGCCGTTTTACTCATTACTGATAATGAACTCTTAACGTACTATTTTCAAGCATTTAATTCATCATAATAGCCTACAAATACTTAACTTTAGCGAAGGTATTTAATAAGCAAGCACAATATTAAAAGCTCACAGTCAAAAGTTGCGATCTTTTAACCCTTCAATATATAACTCTAAATGCCAAACCTAAAAATCAATTATAGACATCCTTTTTTTAAGGAAGGATTGGCTATTTATGAATTAGTCAAAAGATGTCCCCCTTTGGATACCAACTCTCTCTATTATTACTACCTATTATGTCGAGATTTTTCAAAAACTTGCGTCGTTGCAGAAAGGGATAACCATATCATTAGTTTCCTTTCCGCTTATCGCAAGCCGCAGGAACAAGATTGCTTGTTTGTATGGCAAGTGGCTGTTTCCAAAGATGCCCGTGGTCAGCATATCGCTACAAATATGTTAGACTGGTTAATGGAACAACTTGATGAGGCCACTATTCGGATTTTGGAAACGACGATTTCACCATCCAATCACGCTTCTCAAGCACTGTTTAGACAGTTTGCCAAAAAATATCAGGGAATATGCGAAACTAATGACTTTATTGACATGGCCATGTTTGGGGATCAGGCACACGAAGCAGAAATTTTGTTTCGCATTGGGCCACTTAAACGTTAATCCATTACGAGGGTAACATGCGAATTATAGAACAGTTAGAATCTGATGTGAGAAGTTATGTACGTTCTTTTCCTGCGGTGTTCGACACGGCAAAAGGGGCCTTGTTATGGGATGAACAAGGCAATAAATACATTGATTTCTTTGCCGGGGCTGGCACTTTGAATTATGGGCATAATCATCCTCAAGTCAACCAAGCCTTGATTGAATACCTACAACACAACGGTATTGTCCATAGTTTAGATAAAGCGACTGTTGCCAAACGGGCTTTTTTGCAAAAGCTTTCTGATTCCATTTTGAGTCCCCGGAATTTGGAATACAAAGTCCAGTTTACCGGTCCAACTGGTACCAATGCCGTGGAAACCACTTTAAAATTGGCGCGTATGGTCAAAAAGCGTTCTAATATCATTGCCTTTACCAATGCTTATCATGGCTTGACGATGGGTGCGTTGACGGTAACCGGTAATTATTTTTACCGTGATCAATCTTATGGGGGACGCTTGAATGTTGATCATATGCCGTTTGATGGTTATTTGGGTAAAGACATCAACACAATAGCGTATTTACGAAAATTTATTCAAGACAACGGTAGCGGCGTAGATTTACCTGCTGCAATTATTGTGGAAACCATACAGGGTGAAGGTGGAATCAACGTTGCCTCTAAAGCATGGCTACAGGAATTGGAAAGTTTGTGTCGGGAATACGATATTTTGCTCATTGTGGATGACATTCAAGTCGGAAATGGTCGCACAGGGACATTTTTCAGTTTCGAGGAAGCCGGTATTGTTCCTGATATGGTTTGTCTTTCCAAAGCCATAGGGGGTGGCTTACCGTTGGCATTGGTATTGATGCGCCCAGAACTGGATCAATGGATGCCTGGGGAACATACTGGGACTTTCCGAGGGAATAATCTCGCCTTTGTTGCGGCCACGGAATTGCTATCAGCTTACTGGGAAAACGAAGATTTGACTTATGCTGTACAGTATAAGGCCAAGATTATTCAGGAAGAATTGGACAATATAGTGGAAAAATACCCTGCACTGAATATGACATCCCGAGGCAGAGGCATGGTTTGGGGACTGGAAATTCCCCGTACCGGATTTGCAAGTGAATTATCAAAAAAAGCCTTTGAAAATAAGTTACTTGTTGAAACTTGTGGCAGTGATGGACAGGTTTTAAAATTATTGCCACCGTTGATTATTGAGGAGGATTTACTGAAACAGGGGTTGGATATTCTCTCACAATCTGTTAAGGCACTTTGGGAGGAAAAAGAAGCCAGCTTAAAAGGAGGTTTGTTTTGATAAATCGTTCTCTTCACGAGATTGTGGGTAGTGAACGTGAGGTAGAAGCCCCAAATGGCAATTGGGTGAGTCATCGCTTATTGTTAAAACACGAAGGGATGGGGTTTTCTATGCACGATACTACCATCCGCGCCGGCACGGAAACCTATATTTGGTACAAATATCATATGGAAGCCGTGTATTGTGTGGCGGGTAGTGGTGAAATTGAAGACTTGGAAACGGGCCAAGTTCATCCGATTAAAGACGGTACGCTTTATGCGCTGAACGGCCATGAGCGGCATTATTTACGTGCTTATGAGGATATGCGGATGATCTGCGTATTCAATCCGCCGCTGACGGGACGTGAAGTACATACAAAAGAAGGGTATTACCCAATGGATGAAACAATGGGAGAATCATGATGTCTCAATTGGAAGAGGTATACGCCTCTCGTACTGGCGAAAATGAAATAATCCTGCCTCGACCCGATCCAGTCGTCTATGGCGGTGGGCAGAAAAAAGGTCAACATGCACTGAATCAAGCACAACTGGACTTTTACGACGAAAATGGATTTCTGATATTGGAATCCTATATGCCTGAAATCGTTGATAATATTATCGCAGAAACGGAACGTTTACGGTACGTTCTAAAAGGTAGGGATGAATTGATTACAGAACCTGACAGTGATGAACTGCGTAGTATTTTCAAACCTCAAGCATTCAGTGAAGTCATCGATCGTTTTTCCCGTGATGCTCGGATGCTTGATATCGTGACTCAGATTCTGGATAGTGAGGTTTATATTCATCAATCCCGCATCAATCTGAAACCCGCCTTGCGCGGAAAATCCTTTCCGTGGCATTCCGATTTTGAAACGTGGCATGTCGAGGATGGGATGCCTAAACCACGGGCTTTAAGCGCTTGGATTATGTTGACGGAAAATAATGAATATAATGGGCCGCTTTATGTTGTCCCAGGTTCACACAAGCATTATGTTTCTTGTGCGGGTAAAACGCCAGATAAAAACTATCAACAGTCCCTAAAAAAACAAACTTATGGTACCCCCAGTTTTGCCGCGTTAAAGGCCTTAACAAAAGAAAAGGGTATAAGAGGCGTTTATGGTTCGCCTGGCACCGTTGTATTCCATGAAAGCAATATCTTACATGGCTCTCCTGACAACATCTCGGTTTGGGCTCGCATGAATTTGTTTTTTGTGTATAACAGTGTCCATAACTGTCCGGTGAATGGTGTCCAAGTGCCAAGGCCTGAATATATATGTAATCAAGATTGTTCCGCACTCCAACCCATTTGAATGTATAGGTATTCACATAATGATATAGTTCCCTTTAAAGCACTAAATCATTATCTGAAGAGGGACTTGCAAAACTCCGAGGCTCAACCAGAAATCAATAACTTACGAGTACCTAATGGGATGTAAGTTATTGATTTATCGTTTATGCCCAAGAGTTTTGCAAGAGGCTCTGAATACCTATAATTATGGTGTCGTTCGCCCTGATTATGAAATTATTTTTCTGAAGGGGCGAAAGAAAATCGTGCCATGCCATAGTTTATGTAGATCAGCAAAAGTTTTTTAACAAAATTTTTATATTATAGAACCAACATTCCGCACTTGACATTTTAATTTTTATATTTTTTTTGAAAAAAACATATTAACGTTATATAATAAAGACG
>JAYQWI020000836.1:0-7467 GCA_035871815.2 Candidatus Parabeggiatoa communis | reverse complement strand
ACAAACAAAAGAATCATCAAGGCTTAATTTATAAGCTAACTGTTCAAAATAATCTATTTTTAAATTCCAAAACGCAACAGCAGCTTTTAAGGATTTACATTCTTTGATAGATTGCTTTAATTTCTCTTTGATGTTTCGCTGTTCTTTAGATTGTAAAAATTCTATTTTCATATTCAAAAAATTTTCCTAAAAATAATTTTTAGCCAAGTAGGGTAAGCAACGTTGGTGCATTTGCACCGATACTTTGCAGTTGAGTTAATACAAAACCAGCCTATTCAGAATAATTATAATGATAGGGATTGTTAATGGTTAAAATTTAATTATTAATTGTGTATGTTAATTATTAATGTTTTGTCGTGTGACATCAACAGCCCGGCCTTATGCCGGTTCCTCACGAACTGTTAGAACGAATAGGTGACATACTGATTGTCTCTATGTAATAGAGGTCAATATCTTTAAGTCAAGTCTTTTTTATAAAAATTTTGGGAGTTCTAAGTTTAACCTAAGAACCTGCCCTTTAACAATAAGTTAATAGTTAATGTGTTATCTGTGACATCAGTGGCCCCACATTATGCCTATTTCTCACTTTTTAAAAAATAGGCCAATATTTTTAATAAGTCAAGTCCTTTTTGAAAATACTATAACTACAAGGATTAGTTATAATAAAGGATAAGTCTTTGCCATTTAATGAACTCATCAATCTCAATCTCATTCATTTCTTGATAGCACTTTTCGTTTATAGCATTTTTCGATTGGGTTAAATACAAAAGAGGGCTCGCGCGTGAGCTTGCCCCTACAAATTAATGTATTTATCGAAGCTTCCCTTCGCTTCACGCAAAAGGGAAACGCTATATTAGGCTTGGCACAATCTAATCCTTTCTTATAAACAATCCTTGTAGTTATATTCAGGAGCCATTAAATGAAAAGTTTAATGTCAAACCCCCCTTTTTCCAAAGCAATATTTGATCTCATTGAAACATTACAACCCTCCCCCCAATATTTATGGGTAGCCTATAGTGGTGGTTTGGATTCGCATCTCTTATTACATACCTTAGCACACACTTGCGATGACACCTCTAATACTTGGCTCAAAAACCATTCAAACAGATTACGCGCAGTCCATATTCATCACGGTTTACAAAAAGAGGCCGATAACTGGGCTCAACATTGTCAACAAATCTGTGAAGCGTTAGCCATACCCTGTGAAGTGATACGAGTCAACGTCCGCGTTGCCCCTAGAGAAAGCCTTGAAGCCAATGCGCGCACCGCACGTTATGAAGCCATTACCCAATTAATCGGTTCAAACGATATCGTTTTAACGGGCCAACATGCTGATGATCAAGCTGAAACCGTATTACTACAATTACTGCGTGGTGCCGGCGTTGCCGGATTAGCCGCTATGCCACAAGTCAGTCGTTTAGGGCCAGGTTGGCTGCTTCGCCCTTTCTTAAATTATTCTCGCGCAGAATTATATGATTACGCCCTGAAAGCGAATTTACACTGGATAGAAGACAGCAGTAATGCCGATACCCGATTTGACCGCAATTTTATACGCCATCAAATCATGCCCGTTTTACAACAGCGGTGGCCGAGTGTGAATCACATATTGAGTCGTGTCGCTCGCCATCAAGCTGAAGCCGATGAGTTAGTGCAAACTGTGGCAGAGGCCGATTGGCGCGTTTGTCAGGAACAAGGTGCCCTGCTATTACCCGCTTTGTCTCGCTTAAGCCCAGCACGGCAGCGCAATGTGTTACGATTTTGGATTAAAAAACGCGGTTTACCACTTCCTTCCAGCGTACAATTACAACAGATTCTCAATAACCTACTCACGGCTAAAGCAGATCGTCAACCCCAGGTTCGCTGGCCCGGCGCTGAAGTACGTCGTTATCGTCATCACTTATTTGCCATGCCAAAAGTGCCAGAAGTGCCAGAAGCCTCATACGCTCTGACTTGGCAACTGCCACAACCGCTACGTTTACCTTGGGGCGAATTGAAAGCAACTGAAATAGAAGGGCAAGGATTAGCTTTACCCGCTGGAACAAGCTTGCAAATCCGTTTTCGTCAAGGTGGCGAAACGTTTCGTTGGCATGGACATCAGCGTGTTGTGAAAAAATTATTGCAAGCCGCTCACTTACCCCCTTGGCAACGTCCATTTATGCCATTGATTTATTTAGAAAATACCTTGTTAGCCATTCCGAATATTGGGATTGCGGATGGATTTGTGGCACGAGAGGGAGAAAAGGGGTGGGAGATACAATGGGGTTTGGGTTGATATAGCGTTTCCCGATTGATTTCCGAGGTGGGTTTAGCTTCGCTGACTTCCTATCGCTGCGCTCTACCCACCCTACAAAAAATGACCTTTAAAATCAAATATTTAAATACAGATGTCTAACGATGAGGGTTTCACCTGGGGCTATTCACATTTTCACCCCTCTTCTGGGTTGTGCGTTTTAATGATTGTCGTTTATTCAATCGGGAAACGAAACGCTATATATCATATTACCCATCCGACAAGGATATTGGAATCTGAATAATAAAGAGGATACTTTCACCTTCAACACTGTGACATTGGATTGTCCCCTTGAGTTTATGGGTAACCAAGTTAAAAACAATATGTAATCCTAAACCGCTGCCGCCGCCTTGACGGTTCGTGGTAAAAAACGGATCAAAAATCTTGTTGATAATTTTAGGAGAAATCCCTTTACCATTGTCTGAGTAACGCAAAATCAAGTTATTGTTCTCATCCTTTTGAGCCGTAATCAGAATTTGTCCATCTGGCTTGTCTTTGAATCCGTGTATCAAAGAATTCATCAGAAAATTCGTAAAAATCTGAGAGAAAATACCAGGGTAACTGGAAAGTATGATATCAGCATCACATTCAATTGAAACCTGATGTTGCGTGCGTTTAAATTCCGGTCGTAAGGTCGTCCAAATTTCATGGATATATTCTTTAAGATCAAAAGTGCGTTTCTGTTCTCCCGCTTGATCGACCGCAACTTGTTTAAAGCTTTGAATCAATTCCGCAGCACGGCTCAAGTTTTTCAGGATGAGATCACTACCTTGTCGGGTCGATTTTAAATATTTTTCTAAATCGGAGCGTTTCATCTTGCTGGCCTCATATAACTCAGCCAGTTCTTTGGTGAGCGTATCCAGTCGAGAGGCGGCGGTCACACCAATGCCAATAGGGGTATTGATTTCATGGGCAACGCCCGCTACGAGATTGCCGAGTGCCGCCATTTTTTCGGTTTCAACCAAATGCTGTTGGGTAGCTTGTAATTGTTGTAAGGCCTCTTCTGCCGCTTTTTTCGCTTCTTGTAATTTGATCTCAGCCTCTTTGCGTTCAGTAATGTCTTGAGTAAATCCTTTTATGCGAAGCGGGGTGCCTGATGGCTCACATTCTAACTCTGTTTGTGAACGCATAGTCCGGATTTGGCCGTCAGGCCAAATCACCCTAAATTCAAATTCAGCGGTATGTTCCTTTTTCAGGCTTCTTTCCAATAGAGAATGAATCATAAGCTGGTCATCTGGGTGAATACGCTTAATAAACGTTTCATAAGATGGCGTATACCCTTCCACTTCCTGTTTAAAATTACGACAGTCTTGCGCTGAGCGTAGTACAATATTGGTTTTGATATCCCAAACCCAACTTCCCACCAGTGCCATACGCTGAGCATCTGCTAAAATCGCCTCACTTTCCTTTAGTTTATGGGTGCGTTCTTCGACTTTTTCTTCTAACGTGTGCGAGTAGTCTTCCAACTCTTTATTCAGCTTGATCAATTGCTGATTAAATTGTTCCCGTTCCGCTTCAGCCTGTTTACGTTCAGTAATGTCTTGAAAGGCCATCATGGCATAAGTCACGTTGCCTTTTTCGTCAAATATAGGTGTTCCCCAAGCTTCTATAGGAATAATCGTGTTTTGCCCATGAATTTCCATATCATCGACTGTCACACTTTTGCCTTGCAAGGCGAGTACCGCCGGTTGGCGAACATTAAAATACAGTTGTGAAGTACCCGCCGTATAAATTTGATAAGTAGACGCTAATTGTTCAGCCTTGGCTTCCGGCACAATGCCTTTACCCAGTAATTGCTGCGCTCTTTGATTAGCATAGTAAGGATGACCGTTAGCATCGGTTACAAAAACACCCACGGGTACGGCCTCTAGGAATTGATTCAACCTTCTTTCACTTTCAATAGCGATACGTAGCGTTTTCGCTTTCAGTTGCTTGATATGTAAATGGGTTTTAATGCGGGCAAGCAGTTCACTTTTTGAAATAGGTTTAACCAGATAATCATTAGCCCCCACTTCTAATCCGATTACCAAATCGGCCACTTGATTTTTAGCGGTCAACAACAAAATAGGTAATTCAATCGCTTCCCAAGTTTCTCTAATTTTTTGCGTGACTTCATAACCCGTCATTTTCGGCATCATCACATCAAGCAAAATTAAATCAGGTGTTATCCCCTCTTCAATACTCGTCAGCGCTTCCTGACCTGATGAGGCTTCAATGATCGTATAATTGTACAAAGAAAGATGGTTCGCCAAAACGTGAAGATTCACCGGATCATCATCGACAACGAGGATTGTATGGCTGCCTTGTTCATCCAAATCTAAATCATAATCCAAATCTCCCCGACTCTCGTTTTTCAAAGGAGCCGTTTCACTGAAGACCGATAATTGTTCACTGAAGACGGATAACTGCTCACTGGCAATCGGTAGGGTAAACATAAACCGTGTTCCGACACCAACAGTTGATTCGACACAAATGTCACCACCATGCAATGCCACTAATTGTTTAGTAATGACTAAACCTAAAGCCGTATTGCCCTGTGCTATCGTCGTACCGTTTATTTGTTCAAACGATTTAAACAGTTGTGCGGTTTTCTCGGAAGCAATGCCCATGCCGGTATCAGAAACCGTGAACAGTAAATCATTTTCCTGTTTAGCTAAATCTGGAACGGAAGGGGGAGAACTAGAATGAGGCTTCATTGACAATTGATGATTGAGACTGACTTCTGCTGAAATTTTAATCAAACCTCTTTCAGTAAACTTAATCGCATTATTAACCAAGTTGTGCAAAATCTGTTGTACGCGATTCTCATCAGCATAAGCGAGAGGCAGATCAGGGGAAATTTCGTTTTTGAGTTGTAAATCTTTGTTCCCAATCAACGGTTGGCAGAATCTCAGCACAACCTCAGCAATTTCTTGCATATTAACCGGTTTGAGTTGCAATGCAATCTGTTTGTGTTTCTGTTTAGAAAAATCAAGGATATCATTAACCAAGTTAGACAAACGTCGCCCACTGGCAACAATCATCGACAATTCATAACACGTTTTAGAAGAGAGGTGTCCAGTGGCGCCGTCAATCAGGGATTCAGCAATACCAATCATGCCATTCAGAGGGGTGCGTAATTCATGAGAAGTATTGGCCAAAAATTCATCCTTGAGTTTATCGAGGCGTTGTAAATCCGCATTTTTGGTTTCTAAAGTGGTAAAAAATTCTTGCAATTGCTTCGCCATACGACTGAATGATTTAGCCAATTCTCCTATTTCATCTTGACGTTCCACTTCAACCATTTGCTGCCATTCACCCTTCGCAAGGGCCTTAGCCGTCGTATTTAAACGTAAAATCGGTTGGATAAGCCATTGAGCCGTAAAAATACCCACCCAAATCGTGATAGCCAAAGCGGCCAGACACAATAAAATAATGTAATACATATTGGCCTCAATATGCCCCATGAAATCCGTTTCAGGCACAACAACCACAATCAGCCAATCTAGCCCTAAATTGTCTTTAAATGGCTTCACTTGGAGAAAATAGCGCTTGCTATTTTCTAAAAACTCAAGGTTTTTTATAGACTTAATCAGGGCCAAATTCCCAAAGTATTGTGTTAAATACTCTGCCGTGGCGCGAGTCAAAGCATTACGACTTTCTGTTGCTTTAATAAAAGGCTCTGCTTTTTTTAAGTGTTGCGATGCAACGCCTTTGAATGCTGGCGCGACGTTTTGAAGCTCTGCCAGTTTGACGTTGCGATACGGTTTTTCAGTCGTCGAAGTCGCTACCATGAAACCTTCACGTTCAAGAATAAAAGACTGTCCCGTTTGAGCAATTTTCAAGTCACGCAGAAATTGACTCATTTCTAAAGCACTGATATCAGCCGTTGCAACGGCCAATAGATGACCCTGATCATTGTAGATGGGCTGATTAACCGAAAGTGTGGTACGTCGACTGGAAAAATAAGCTTGGCTCCAAACCGGCTTAGTTTCTGTCACCGCTTTCGCGTACCAAGCTTGATCTTGATGCGCGTAGTTTGGTAACGTTTCTCTCAGTTTGGTATGAGTAGCCGCATTATCAGTTTCCCATATTTCGAGCTGATTTCCTGTGCTTTGATCTAAAATTTCGACAAGGGTAGCGCCATTATCAAGCAATTGCGCTCCAACATAGCTGCCCTTTTCAGTGCCAATACCGACGTAACTCACCGTATCAAACTGTTGTATCTGTTTCCATAAATGGCGTTCTATGGCTGGGGTATCTTCTAAATTCAATTGACCGAGACGAATGGCATTGGCATTAATTTGATTAGCCCGATGTGGCATCGTCGTATGGGTTTTAAGATGCTGATGAATTCGAGTCGCCACTTCACTGCGTAACTGGGTAGCAAGATCATCAACCGCCTTTTGTCCATTTTTAAATGAAAGCCATCCCGTCAATCCCACTACCGCAAAAATTTGTATGACAAACGGCACAATAATGACGGTTCGGAGCGGAATTTTTCGGGACAGTTTAGAAATGAGGTGATCAAATAAGCGAATAATAGACATTGTCATAATGGGTGGTTAATAACAGATAATGGATAAATTGATTTATTATACCAATCGTTTTGACACAGATTAAACTTGTCAAGATTGATGCAGCAATTCTAATTTTGACTTGATTTACTCATGAAATAAATAATTATGAGGGAAGATTTAAAATTCATTTTTCCCTTTTAAATAAAAAATTAACCTCCATTGTTATATAATAATATATATTATAGGGTTATAAAGTCATAAATTATCTTCTTTCCAATAATGAACGGAATATAAATTGCTTATATTTATAACTTATTATTATTTAAAATAAAAATAGTTAAACACAGCAAAAATATTATCGTTTCGCTATGTTTTTTTTAAAAATTATTTTTAATTTCATTATTCGCACCACGTTAAATATCAGCTATTATAAAGTAATAGTTCCCCCAATTTTGGACTCAATGGAAGATTTAAATCAATAATTCAACTAACATAGCCAACACAGAAACTTGAAAATGGGAATGTGCCCCCTTTTTTGAATTGAATTGCTTTATGAACGGTGGCTTAAACCTTCGGGTAATGAAGTTGCGTTCCTCTACCTACCTACCCTACCCTACGCTCGCTTTTAATTTGCACAATTACCCTTCTTTGAAATTCCTAAGCCACTTAATCTATTCT
>JAYQWI020000835.1:0-2678 GCA_035871815.2 Candidatus Parabeggiatoa communis | reverse complement strand
TCCGGGTATGGCGAAACAATCTAATACGCCTAGCGGTACTTTGATTGCCTACGCGGCCGCGCCTGGCAGAGTGGCTTTAAGCGGTGAAGGCCAAGATTATAGCCCTTACGTCGAATCGTTGATGAAATGGCTACCGAGGCCCAATCTATCGATCACCGACGCGCTAACACAGGTACGCAATGAGGTGAAACAGGCTACTTATGAACAGCAAGAACCAGAATATACCGTCGCATTAGATAATATTTTTTATTTAAATTGGGATAACCGTGTAGTAGAAAACTATCGCACTGAACAAGATCAATTACGGCGTGACAGAGAAACGGTGGAATCTGAACAAGCACGTCTGGAAGCGGAAAAAGAGGGGATAGCGCGTGATAAGGTGGCGATAGCAGAAGATCGGGCTAGATTACAAGCCGAAAAACACCGTTTCGCTGATCAACAAATTATCACACCGCGACCGCCACCCCCTATTGATAACCGCTTTGTGGCCGGTAAAGTCTTTCGTGATCGCTTACAAGATGGCAGCGATGGGCCTGAAATGGTGAGGATTCCTGCTGGCACGTTTCGCATGGGCGATATTCAAGGTGGTGGTGATGATGATGAACAGCCCGTGCATACCGTGTCTGTTAAGCGTTTTGCGATGGGAAGGTATGAAATCACTTTTGCCGATTATGATAGGTGTGCCAAAGCAACCGGTCAACCTCTACCTGATTATGAAGGTTGGGGGCGCGGCAATCGGCCTGTGATTAATGTTTCTTGGAATGATGTCACCGCTTATGCTGAATGGTTAAGCGAACAAACCGGCCAACATTATCGTTTGCCTACGGAGGCTGAGTGGGAATATGCCGCACGGGCGGGTACTTCTACTCGGTATTGGTGGGGTAATACAGCCTCTCATGAGTACGCGAATTATGGCACTGATGAATGTTGTGATGGATTAGCGAAAGGTAAAGATCGTTGGAAATACACTTCACCCGTAGGCTCTTTTGCCGCGAATCCTTTTGGTTTATACGACACGGCTGGAAACGTTTGGGAATGGACGTGTTCAGAATATGAAGACCCTTACAATGGCAAGGAAAAATCGTGTTTAAGCAAGAATCGTTCCAATGACGACAGCCTTTTCGTTTTGCGCGGCGGCTCGTGGTTCGTCGGTGCCATGAGGATGCGCTCGTCGTTCCGCGGCAGGAGGCGTCGGGCTGACCGATTCAGGATCGACGGCGTTCGGCTTGCGAGGAGATTGTAACTCTTTTGACTTTTTCCTTTTACTCTTTTCTTTTTTATCTTTTATTCTTTTTAGGGAAAGGGAAAGGGTTAGAGTTAGGGTAAGGTTTTTGGGGGGTGGGGGTTTTTCGGCCCGCGTCCTGCGCGGGCCGCGATTTTTTTTTCGTTAATGTAGAGACGCGATGCTCGCGTCTCTATAATATGATGCGATGTTTCGACGTGAGGCAGAGACGTGAGGCAGAGACGTGAGGCAAAGACGTGAGGCAGAGACGCGAGGCAGAGACGCGAGCATCGCGTCTCTACAATATGATGCGATGTCTGTGATAATTGATAACTTAACTTCCGGAGGCATTTATGAGCATTTCGGCTCAAATCCAACATTTTCCCCCAGAGGTGTCAAGGGAAAATTTGGTTCCTGAAAAATTCCCAGCCACGGTTAAACCGCTCAGCAATTCGGCATTGCTTGAAGCTTTATTTGAGGAAGACTTAACAAATGAGGAGGATCCCCCTTTGGAATCAGATTGGCATGTGGCATCAATGGTTTTACTCCTTGAAATTATGGAAGAATTTTTTAAAGATCGCACGGATGTGTATATCAGTGGTAACACGGCGGTGCGTTTTGATCCGAACCGCAAAAAAAACCGTAATTTTAGAGGCCCTGATTTTTACGTCATCAAAAACGTGCCGAAAGGATTCCGTGATGCTTGGATAACTTGGGAAGAAAATGCGTTTACCCCAGATTTGGTTGTTGAATTAGCTTCAACAAGTACTGTCGATGTTGATTTCGGGGTCAAGAAAGACATTTATGAGCGGATGTTAAAAACGCCAGAGTATGTGATTTATAACCCTTTTTTGCAAGAATTGTTAGGTTGGCGATTGACGCGCTCAAAGCACTATCAACCCATTAAGCCCAATGAAAACGGTTGGTTGTGGTGTGATGAAATTGGCTTATGGCTCGGCGTGATTGAACACGATTTCCCAAGAGCCGTTAGGCCAGTAAAAACCCCCCGTTTTTTTGATAAAGAGGGTCAATTGGTGCTAACGCGCTTGGAAGTAGAAGCACAGGCTCGACGCGAAGCTGAAGCCGAAGTTGCCCGTCTCCGAGCTATTATTAAAGCGTCGAATTGGGATGATTAAAAGCCACTGAATGACACGGAAAGCACGGAATATTTCCGTGTTTTTCCGTGTTTTTCCGTGGCAAAATAGGCTAAGAGATAGAACACAGATTTGACTGATTTTCAAAGCGTCTCTTGCGTCTTTTGCGTTATTTTTTCCTCGATAAATCTTACTTGGTAGCAAATGACTCTAATAATGCTTTTACCCGTTGATATTCTAAAGTCGGCATAGATTTTTTCTTACCGCGCACTAATTGTCCTACGTTATATGAAGAAATATTCAGGGCTGTTGCAAGATGTTTCGGTTTTTTCTCTTCTCTTTCTAGCCACGCTTGCATCATT
>JAYQWI020000834.1:0-17061 GCA_035871815.2 Candidatus Parabeggiatoa communis | reverse complement strand
ACTGTCATGGCTTTGGGGCGAACTCGTAATACTGCGCCTTCCATGATGGCGGCTTTGACATTTTTGTAATTATTCAAGCGGTTACTGGTTTGGTATTCCCGAATCGTGTTGTCTAAATAAACCAGCATGATGACTCCAAATTCTGCGGCAACACCGGCTAGGGCAATAAAACCTACGCCGACGGCTACAGATAGGTTGTAGCCTAAGAGGAAGATTAGCCAAAAGCCGCCGACTAAGGCAAAGGGTAAACTGGCCATGACGATTAACGCTTCGCTCATGTTGCCAAAGGTTAAATACAGGAGTAGCAAAATGATGAAGAGGGTTAAAGGGACGACTTGCGTTAATTTCTCTTTGGCGCGAAGCATGTATTCGTATTGTCCAGAGAATATGATGGAATAGCCGGGGGGGAGTTTGACTTGTGTACGCACGACTTGTTGGGCTTTTTGCACGTAGGTTCCGACATCCACACCGCGAATGTCTACAAATGTCCAACCATTTAATCGGGCGTTTTCGCTTTTGAGCATGGGCGGCCCATCGACGATTTTAATTTCGGCGACTTGCGCTAAGGCAATTTGGGCTCCTGTGGGCGTGACTAGCAGTAATGCTTTTAAATTTTCTAAGTCATCACGGATTTCTCTGGGAAAACGGAGGTTGACTGGGTAACGTTCTAAGCCTTCTATGGTTTCGGTGATATTCATGCCGCCCACGGCGGCGCTGATGACGGCATTGATGTCGGCAATATTGAGGCCTAAACGGGCGGCTTTGATGCGATCTGGGATGATTTCGACGTAGCGGCCTCCTGCTACTCGCTCGGAATAGGCTGAAGTTGTGCCTTCTACTTGCATTATCGCTGTTTCAATCTGGCGGCCGATGTCTTCAATCACTTTCAAATCTGGCCCTGCGACTTTGATACCCACTGGCGTTTTGATGCCGGTGGCTAACATGTCTATGCGCGTTTTGATGGGCATTACCCAAGCGTTAGTCACACCGGGAAAATCAACCAGGTGATCCAGTTCTTCAATGAGTTTTTCTACCGTCATGCCTTCGCGCCATTCTGTTTCCGGTTTTAATTGGATAACGGTTTCAATCATGGTGAGCGGGGCGGGATCCGTGGCGGTGTCGGCGCGGCCAATTTTGCCAAATACGCTTTTGACTTCTGGCAGTGTGGCAATCAATCTATCCGTTTGTTGTAATAATTCTTGCGCTTTGCCAATGGATAGGCCCGGTAAAGTGGTGGGCATGTACAACAAATCGCCTTCATACAGTTCTGGCATAAATTCAGAACCTAAGCCCTTTGCCATTTTGGCTAACCAAGGCTGATCGGCAAAGTTTTGTCGCCACTGTTTCGGTAAATCGGTTTGCCATTGTTCCACTTGGGCTAACAGGGCTACGCGGTGTTTTTCGATATTGGGATAGTCTGTTGTCACTTGCCCCGCTATGTGTAAAGGCCAGATTAAGGGTGTGAGTAAACTGGCAATACCAAATAATGGGATAGTCACCGTCAACAGGACTAATAAAGCGAAGAATAAGGTGGTACGGGGTAACAATAGGACAATTCGGAGTAACGGACGATAGATCACAATCAGTAACCAACTGATAGGATTGGTTTTTTCACTGGGAATCCAACCGCGAATAAAGTAGCCCATTAATACGGGTACTAATGTCACCGACAATCCGGCCGCTGCTGCCATCGCGTAAGTTTTGGTAAAGGCTAAAGGAGCAAATAAGCGGCCTTCTTGGGCTTCTAATGTAAATACGGGTATAAAACTTAAGGTAATGATTAATAAAGAAAAAAACAGGGCTGGCCCGACTTCACTCGCCGCTTGGGTTATCAATTGCCAATGTTCTTCCGAAGATATTTTTTGTTGAGGATGAGTATGTCGCCAGCGTTCTAAATGTTTATGGGCATTTTCAATCATGACAATTGCGGCATCCACCATCGCGCCAATCGCGATTGCAATACCGCCTAAAGACATGATATTGGCGTTAATGCCTTGTTGCTGCATAATGATAAAAGAAATCAAAATGCCGACGGGTAAAGTGACAATCGCTACCAGGGCGGAACGCAAGTGAAATAAAAACACCAAGCATACCAATGCAACCACAATAAATTCTTCAATCAGTTTTTCTTGCAAATTATTGACAGCGCGTTCGATTAAAGCGGATCGATCATACGTTTCTATAATTTCCACGCCTTTTGGTAATCCCGTTTTCAGTTCTGTTAATTTCTTTTTCACGGCAGCAATGGTGGTTAAAGCGTTTTCGCCATAGCGCATGACGATAATACCGCCAGTGATTTCGCCTTCACCATCTAAATCGGCTACCACGCGACGCATTTCTGGGCCGATTTGCACTGTGGCTATATCACGAATTAATAAAGGCGTGCCCGTTTCACTCACCGCAACCGGAATGGTTTCAATATCTTCAATAGAAGATAAATAACCTCTGGTGCGAATCATATATTCTGCTTCAGCCAATTCAATGACAGAACCCCCTACTTCTTGATTCGCGTTTTTAATGGCTAGGCTGACTCGTGATAAGGGAATATTAAAGGCCCGTAATCTTTCAGGATCGACAACCACTTGATATTGTTTTACCATGCCACCGACGGTGGCCACTTCGGCTACGCCTGGAACGGTTTGCAATTCAAACTTTAAGAACCAATCTTGCAGACTACGTAGTTGGGATAAATCATGTTGACCGGTGCGATCAACTAAAGCGTAGGAATAAACCCAACCGACACCCGTCGCATCGGGGCCTAAACGCGGTTGTATGCCAAGCGGTAGACTAGACGCAGCTTGATTAAGATATTCCAATACTCTGGAACGCGCCCAGTACATGTCGGTGCCGTCTTTGAAAATCACATAAACATAAGAATCGCCAAAGAATGAATAGCCGCGCACCACTTGTGCCCCTGGCACCGACAGCATGGTTGTGGTAATGGGATAAGTCACTTGATCTTCGACGACACGAGGCGATTGTCCAGGGTAAGTCGTTTTGATAATGACTTGCACATCGGACAGATCGGGAATCGCATCTAAAGGGGTTTGTTGTAAAGAAACCCAGCCCCAACCGCTGATAATGACGGTGGCGACCAGGACTAGAAAGCGGTTGTGGATAGACCAGTGGATCAAATTGGTTAGCATAGTAATATTCCCTAAGCTTAGGATCACGGATTAAACAGATTAGGCAGATGATACGGATTTTTAATCTTTATTTTATCCAAAATAAATTTTGCTTCAGTTTATTTGTTTTCCCTATATATTACCGCCCCCAAAGGAAAATATTATTTCGACATAAATATATAAAAATAATAACCACATAGCCGATTCTAAAAATAGGATTACTTTAAGAAAAATAAAAGCCTGTTTCAAGTATTCTTGGGTATGAATTTTCCTTCGCCAAATATCAATACACAGAAATAAATTAGCAATAAGAACAAGTACATAGCATTTATATAGGGAAAGGAAAAAAGGGTAGAGGGGGAAGAAAAATGGGGTAAACTCTAGTGATAGGCCCAAGCTTTGGATTTCCTCAAAGAAAGGGGCAATCCAATAAATAACCGTCACCAATATTGCCAATCCAACAAGAGTTATGATAGAAGAGCGTAGGAGTTTGTTTTTCTGCAAAAGCTTAGGTTGTTTTTTCATGATTTAATGCTCTTGGTAGTCCCTACAAAAAATGTTGCTATAGAGCTTTTCAGATAATTATTTTCAAACCCTAAAATTTCTGAACATCTATAGAAATTGTTTTATGTTTGGCTCATAAGCTCATCCACATCCGTTCGTAGGGACTACCTAAGTACTGAACCACAAATAAACAGGTATTTTACCGCAAAGAGACGCGAGGCATCGCGTCTCTACGAAACCGCGAATTTTAGATTTGCGCCTCGAAGCGTCTCTAATTACAAATAAACCGGTATTTTACCGCAAAGGGCCCCCGCAAGGGATTGCCCCTCTTCTGATTGCTTCTATTAAAATACCTGAAAATTTATGCTTCAGTACTTATTTATCAGGTATTCAAATGATGTATCGACTGAATTTGTTCTAATCCACTGATGCAGGCATCCAAGTCTTTTAGCAGTCCATCATCGATGCTGTATATCCAACCATGAACCGTCAATTCCTGACCGGCTCGCCAAGCTTTTTGAACGATTGTGGTATGACAGACATTAGCCACTTGTTCAAGGACATTTTTTTCAGACAGTAAACGACACTTTTCTTCGTCATCTGGTAAAGCCTCAATCTCTTGCTGATAAAAACGATAAATATCCTTGATATGCCGAAGCCAATTATCAATTAAACCATGCTCTTTTCCATCCAATGCCGCTTTAATGCCGCCACAGCCATAATGCCCACAAACAATAATATGCCGAACCTTCAACACATCAACAGCATATTGTATGACAGATAAACAATTAAAATCCGTATGTACAACCAGATTGGCTATGTTTCGATGGACGAAGATTTCGCCAGGCAGCAAATCAACGATTTGATTGGCTGGAACACGACTATCAGAACACCCGATCCATAAATATTCGGGTGATTGTTTTTCAGAGAGTTGTTTGAAAAAATCGGGGGTTTTCTCGGTGATTTCTTTCACCCAAGTTTTGTTGTTTTCAAACAGTTTAGTTAGCGTTTGCATAATGTTATACTCGTTTATTTTGAGTTAGTATCATGATAATACTAATCTTGAGGTTTGCCACCGGTTCATGAATGATTAATAAACACTGTGCGAAATTTTTTTACCAACAATTTCTTTTTACACTCAAAGCTTGCCCTACCCTTCTCTGTAAGCGTCCAACTTGATGGTTTGTTAAGTCTAAGTCTTTATCATCGCCGACGACATTTTTGGCTTTTACCGCACATTGTTTGCCCCATTCAGCGAGTTGGCGGTGTGATTCGTTGTTGCTGTCAAATTTTGGGGAGGGTAATTCTAAAATTGAGTTTGTCTAGTCGGATTGCAATTCAATTCTTATAATCAGAAAAAAATTAGCATGGCATCATGACAATAAGTCGAATCAATGTTCTATCATATCACCCACTTTGCATCACTATCAATATTTAAATAAATTTGGACGAAAATCGGGCCAAAGCAAAATAAATTTGGGTTTGAAAATCGGGCCTTCAATATTTATCTTGATGAACAATGAACAATTAATGTGGGTGTGTTTGAGGAGGTTGTTGTCCTACCTCACTAAACCGCAAAAAACTGGCTTGTAAATTGGCTTCGGAATCAATCAAAAATTGTCCTGACAAGACAATGCGATTACCTTTTTTAAGGCCAGATAATATCTCGACTTCGCCTTGACTACGCATCCCGGTTTTGACATCGACTGGTTTAAAGCGGCCATCACCTAAGGCTTTAATCACACTTTCACGTTCACCTGTGACAATTAAGGCTGCCTGTGGGATTTTAAGGACATTTTTATTGGGTTTGCCGTGAATCACGGCTTGGGCAAACATATTGAGTTTTAATTCCCCTTTGGGATTATCAAAATGAAGTCTCACTTTTAATGTACGTGTTTTGAGTTCCAGTTCGGGATAAACATAATCTACCTTGCCTTTCCAGACGCGCCCTGGCAAAGCCGGTACTCTGATTTCGGCTTTCAATCCTTTCGACACCCAATCTAATTGGTGTTCAAAAACTTCAACCATGACCCAAATATTTGAGAGTTCAACGATAGTGAACATTTCCAGGCTAGGCGTGACATACATACCCTCACGAATATTTAAATGAGTAACCGTACCTGATTGCGGTGAAAAGATAGGCACGTTGTTGATGGACTGGTTTTGACGCTCAATTTGTCTAATAGTACTATCTGGAACACCTAACAAACGTAAACGGTTGCGTATAGCCTCTTTATATTGCTGGCGATTGAGGCTGGTACCCTGATTTTTGGTACGGAGGGCAACCAGAAAATCTTGTTGGGCTTCTAATACTTCATGGGAGTACATTTCCAATAAAAATTGATCCTGCTTGATGATATCGCCTTCACGTCGGACATGGAGTTTTTCTACCCAGCCACTCGAACGGGGATGAATATGTACTAACTTGTCTTCGTTATAAGCGACATAACCCACCGTTTTGATGTACTTCTGCATGTTTCCCTTTTCGACGCTTGTGGTTCTTACCCCCATTTTTTGGATAATTTCAGGACGAATGGTGACAGTAGGGTGTTTATCCGGTTGGTGGCTTGAAGATTGATGGGGTTCTGGTTTTAAAGCCGTTTTCTGTGACTGCGGTTTAACTTCCTTCGCCACTAAATTCATACCACAAATCGGGCATCTACCCGGCTCATCACGTATAATTTGTGGGTGCATCGGGCAAATATATTTGGGGTTGAGATGTTTTTTGGCATGTTCTAGGGCAGTGCCGTCTTTCGCGTTGGCCATATTTTCACTAGGCACATCAGCGTTTTTACAAGCTGTTAATAGTAATATGGCCGTGAGTAAGAAAATAATAATACGCATGATGTTCTCCTATTTTAGTAACATACCCCTAAATCCCCTCCCAATATAGAATTTTTTACCTGTTCCCCATTATTTGAGATTTGAAAGGAACTGTGGGGGTTAGGACTGATTCCCTTCTTGGGATGAATTAGGGGTGTGTCGAAGTTTGCAATTCTATCGTGTGTTGAGTGAGCCAATTATTAATACACACTAACTTTTTCTGATTGATAAAGATTGATAAAGTTCTAACAAAGATTCGTCCTGACTTGTGCTAGTGAATCCGCAACCTATCAGCAATAAAAAATTTATGTATTTACGCATAGTGACGTATTACATCCAACATATCCAGCGAAGCACTTATCTATTAATGATCTCCTGAATTGATATTATGCCGAATCCGAATACGGTATTCTTTGGGTATTGGGCCTGGAATAAGCACAGAGAACGTTCTGCTACGATCATGCTTAGCATGTGTGCTTGTGGGGCTGAGTGGTACGATAGTCCGCTTGACCACCTGATTATGAGTATTCACTACCTCGACATCGACATGGCCACGAATGTGCTTGGTTTTGTAAAGTGTACGACGTATGATTTGACCCATAACCTGTAAGCTATCCTCAATGGATTTAACCTGAATACCAGTTGGGTAAGCGTAGTGTGAACCAATATTTTCAATCTGATAGCCATTTTGATATCTGTGTTTTATCTGAAGGCTAGGCTCACTCGTCACAAATTGTGAAGCACTACTATCTGATGTATCAGTAGTAGAAAAGGTAGCACAATTTGATAAAATTAAACAGATTGGCAGAATAAAAACAGTATATTTGTTCATAAGTATCTTCCTTTAATTTGAGATTTAAAAAATATTATAGTGCCCGATAAAAAACCACTTTGAGGTTTCTTTCATTACATAAGGGAACGAAGCAATCCTCGAAACGCCTTTCGTTTCAAGGTTTCTGGAATTCATTCATAATGAACGACACATCAAATTGAGGAAACATTGATTGAATTTTGTCGTTTACTTTCCAGAAAATAAGTCGTCATTTCACCTTTACCTTTTACCTGAATAGTCCCTCGTTTAACCAATAGATACTTATCTTTCAATGTGTGATAAACGCACTCAGTGACTTGAATGCGGCCGGTCATGCCATGCGATTCCATACGGCTCGCCGTGTTAACTGTGTCACCCCATAAATCGTAAGAAAATTTTTTGAGGCCAATGACACCGGCAACGACAGGGCCTGTGTGTATGCCAATGCGAATATTTAACTTGTCATGCTGTTGACCATTAAAATCGGCAATCGCTTGCAGCATATCTAAAGCGAGATCAGCAATTGATGTAATATGATCAGTGCGGGGTGTGGGTAAACCGGCAACCACCATATAGGCATCACCAATGGTTTTAATTTTTTCTAAACCCTGTTTTTCAATTAATTTATCAAATATCGAAAAAATGTCATTCAGTAATGTGACTAATTGCGTTGCTGACAGGCGCGTGGAGAGTTCCGTGAATCCCACAATATCGGCAAATAATACGGTTACGTCAGTAAAATGATCAGCAATGATTTGATCTTGTTGTTTTAAACGGTTAGCAATCGATTCGGGTAAAACATTGAGCAAAAGACGTTCTGATTTTTCTTGTTCTGCCTGCAGCAATTCGTGTCTTACTCGTAAAGTGAGTAAAAGACGCTCGGTTTTTTCTTGTTCTTCTTGCAACATTTGATGTTTGGCTTGTAAGGACAACAACAGATGTTCAGATTTGTTTTGTTCTGCTTGCAAAGCAATATTTTTGCCTGTTAGCTTTAAATTAGCTTGAAATTCAAATTGTTGTAAACGTTCATAGAGATAGACTGCAAGATCGCAAATGACACAAAACCAAAATAAGTATAGATAAATAATCAAATCAGGTATAGAAATTAATGTCCCCATCCTAACATCAAACCAAATGAACATAACAAGAAAGTGAAGAAATACCCCAATCTGTGATAATAGGTGTAATCGCCACCGCACTGGTACTAAAGTTGCCAATCCTAGAAATGTCAATGTCCAAGTGATGAGATCAAATATTGCCGTGTTAAATTGGGCTGATTGAGCATGAGGAATCAGTGCCATTGACCAAGAAAATCCCAAAAAAATGAGGGCTGGATAAGTGCATCCAATCGGCGTATATAATAATGCTAAACAACATAACACGGCGATCTCTTGAGCAATGTTAGTCAAGAGCCAAGCTTGTGCTATTTGACTTTCTCGTTGTGGATCAATTGAGAGATTGAGCAATATAAAAGTCAACAAAGAAACAGCGGTGATAATTAAACCAATTTTCAAACGCTGAAACATGAAATCACATTGCCACTCTGTATAGGCCGCTTTTTCTTTTCTGGAAAGTGGGTTTTTTAACTGATTTAAAATGGTCTGGCTCAATATTACTAATCTCTTAAAAAAAACAATTTTTTTGAAAAAATTCATCTGTTCTCAATGTTTGTTAGGTAGCCATTATTAGGGTTGCGGGTTTGTAATTGATTTTGTTATGTTTAGGAATGCCGTTTGGCAAAAAAATGTTGTGGACGGAATTATAAATCCCGTCCAGTTGAAGTCACAAAAACTACCCTATCCTCCACTCCACTCCACTCCTTGATGGGTGATAGTTGGTTAAGCATCTTAAGAACAGCAATCAAAGGTTGATGCCATTTGCATTGGTGGACAAAGCACAGTTCCATAAGAACAAAATACACAACAGTCCCCTTTCTTAGGAGAAAGGAGTTTAGCACAATTTGTACACTCGTAAAAATATTGGCAAGCATCCGTTGGCATAGTTTCCTTTTTTTGATGTTCGCAATGAGGGCACGTAATCACAGATTGTAATATAATTTCAGCCGGCATTATTTCCTTATTACCTTGAAGGTTTACAAAAGGATTTTTTATAAAAAGGGATAGTCAACACATTTTCCAAAATCGCACTTGAAAATCCTTTTTGATATACAATCCTTGTTGTTTTTAGCTTGCCATTACTCTTTGACTTCTTCCTTATCCTTTTCCACCAAAAACATGCCACAAATCGGACAACTGCCCGCTTCATCAGATACAATTTCTGGGTGCATCGGACACACGTATTGGGTGTCCAAATGTTTCTTGGCATGTTCTAGGGCAGTGTCGTCCTTCGCCTCGGCCAGACTTTCATTCGCACTCGGTTCGGGTTTTTCGTGGGTATGTTCTATAGCGGTATCATGCTTCGCCTCTGGCATATTTTCAGTGGGTTGCTGTTCCTGACATGCTGTCAATAATAATGTGGCAATCAATGGGATAACAAAAGTACGCATAATTTTCTCCAATAAGTCATGTAGGGTGGGTAAGCGGGTGGCAGGTTCTTAAAAAAAATACCGTGATCTTACCACCCGCTTGCCCATCAGATTAACGAAAAAGACGGTTGGTGGGCAAGCGGCCGATCAGATCGGGCCTAGTCCGATCATGCCAACAGCAATCCCACCTTACAAATCATTAATACGTTTTTTCAAAAAAGGCCTCCTTTGTTAAAGGTGTTAGATAAAAAATGGTGTGTTGGAGCAATGCGAATACTCATTCTATGCTCGCTCTAAATTTAAAAGCATTTGTAATCAATTAGTTAAAATAGACAACCCTTTTTGCACATAGTATTTATAACACATTGAATTTAAATATTTGATTGATTATAGATTATAGAGCGATTGTCTGATTCGATCCTTACACGATCAAATCTTTACCCACAAGTATGTTGATACAAACAAACTAAAATTTGTATTCCCGCAAACACTCCCGCGCTCCCGCAAACTCAAGTTGGAACGAAAACAAACTAAAGTTTGTACGAAATTTACAATCTAGTTGTGGGTAAAGATGAGACATGACTAGGAAAAATATCGCATGAGTGCTTGAAATCCCGCTTGCACGAAATGTTGGTCAAACGTTAATGCCTGATTCATGCCATATTCCCACATAACCACAAATGCAATCGACTAAACCCCATGCCATCATAATTTTTATATAATTCAAAGGTTTGATTGAACAATTTCGGCGTAAGGCGAACAACTTCTATTTCATCCGAATCAAAAAAATGCTCGATAATCTTGATGGATTCTTTCTTATAGTTCCGTGCCAAAGCATTGCCAATTTCAAGCAACACCGCATCAGTAATCAGTAAAGCATGGGCTTTAAATTGTTTAGCGAGTTGACTGGCTATTTCATGATACATATCTCGACGGTTGAGCAATGCAAGAACAAAGACGGTATCAACGAATATTGGTTTTTGCACTCTTTTCTCCAGTAGCTCAAAGTGAGTAGAAAAATCTTCTGGTGCGTCAATCTGTATTTGTTGTCGTTTTGACATCAAACTGGGTTTTTTAGCGGCCCGTTTGGATTTGATAAAACGCATGATTAAGGCATATAATTCATCAAGCCTATCTTCACCAAGCGAGTCAATTTCGGTATGGATCATTTCTCTTGTTATCATATTGGCTCCTTTGAAAGGTGGCACATTGAGGACAAATTTCCATTTGTAGAGAGCCAAAAAGCCCTCTGTGAGCCTTTCGATTTATTTACTAGAACAGCCGACTGTCCAATCTCTTTTAATCAATTAGCGATTACTAATTTATTCAGGGAATATAATTAACGCAAAAGAGGCTTCGATTTATCTTGAGAGAAAGCATCTTTAGCGTCTTTAGCGTCGGGAGCCGTTATTTATTTTTCAATCGCAGCTTGAAATTTAAGTTTCTACCCACCTTACGCTTGCTTTATAAAATATCAGAAACGTCTATTTTAATATGAGGCAATTGCGAGGGTATCAAGCTTTCTCCGGGCTGAAAAATGCGTTTTTCGGTATAGCCTTGTGTTGTTGGGCTCAGATACACTTCAACCTGCTTTGCGCTTAAATCCACTATCCAACTTTCAACTATGCCATCTTTCGCGTAAAGTGGGATTTTAGTATCACGATCATATTTAATTGTGCTATCAGAGACTTCTATTAATAATAATATATCTGCCGCTGTTGGATGTCCGTTTTGATAGAGTTGCGGATTAGGACGCAAGAGTACCAAATCAGGTTCAGGTTCGGATAAATCGTTTAACTGGATCGGATTTTGTACATTTATTTGCGCGGCTTTTCCTTTCTGAGTGGAAAGTATCTCAATCAGATTAAATACACAACACGCATGGGTTGGTCCAATTGGTGCCATTTCTATCATTTCTCCTTCAATCAGTTCTATCCGTACTTCTGGTGGAAAAATGTTATATTTTCCCATTTTGTGCCATTCTCTCACACTCACACTATATTTTTGAGGGACAGTATTCATTGTCATTTTCCCTTAGTAAACAGTTGGGGCGAACCTAGGGTGTTGATTGGGAACTTTTTTTGAGGAGCATTTTTAGCTCAGCTTTCCGAAAGTTTCATGCTGGTTTTATATCACAGTTATTTTAATTTTCACGAAAAAGTTTTTGCGCGCAAAAACTTTTGCGTGAAAAGGATTTTCCGTTTTGAACTCCAATATTTTTGAATATGATCGATTTATTGAGGGAAAAAATAACGCAAGAGATGCTTCGATTGATCTTGACACAGAGCATCAAAAAAAGCTCACAGTGAACACCCTAGCACAATGCCATATCGTATCAAACAGACAGGTGCAGGTTTGCCCCTACCAAACCCAACGTATTCAGGGGCTTCCGGGGCGAACTGGCGTGTTCGCTCTAACTCATTAGCCGCACAAAGCCATTTTTATAAAACACTAATATCTGTTAAATCAAATACTTAACAAGTTATTGACCTTTCCAATAATACCATTAACTTATGTATTATTAATAACTTTATAACATTTCTCTTCTTACCACCTATCAGTTTGACCCGACGCTTTTCAACATTCGATGTTCAAGTTTTTGCGCGCAAAAACTTGAACATCAAATAGAGAACACAGAGTACCACAGAGTGCCACAGAGAATAAGTAATTCACGCAAAAGTTTTTGCGCGCAAAAACTTTTTCACGCAAAAGTTTCGCTTCGCTATACTTTTGCGTGAACCTTCGGTGTGCTACGCTAAAGCGTGAATTTGATTTTTAATGGCCTATTATGATATAAAATGCGCTATAAATGTGTGTATTTTTGAACCATAATTTGAAAACGGATAGGTGGTAAGAGGGCAACCACAAGGGCTTTCCCCTACAAATGATGTATTTCACACAAAAGGAAAATGCTATAGCTCAGTTTAATCAGTCAAATCCGTGTTCTATTTCTTAAAAACCAAATAATTACCCAGCAGGACGACCTAATCAATTACTCATTCCCATATTGCCTCCTCCCATATTTCCAGACCCCATATTCCCTTCCTCCATCATGCCAGGGCCCATATTATCAAGCGTTCCTTGAAAATGTTCTTGTGCTGTCCCGATGTTTACCATCTGGGAAGCATGAGGCATTTGGTTGATAAAATCTAAGACTTCAGAATTGGATTCAAACTCTGATATAGGCATGTCAAAATCAAAAGAATGACCATAAGCAGCCATTCTCATGGCACTCTCGATTTGGATGCCATTATTAGGATCACTGTCAGAATCAAGCGTCAGCATAAACCTAACCATGTTGGTTACCTTAGGGTGGGAGGCATCAACCGCTCCCGGCACTAAATCCAAAGGGGTCATAACCGCTTGACCCATTGCTTGCCCGAACATAATATTTCCCATGCCAAAGGTAACGTCTTCACCTTCCATATAGTGGAACTGTCCCTCAGTATTAGTCATACCTGACAAGGTATCCGTTTCGTAATGCAATCCACTTACAGGACTGTCCACAAAGATACCGGTCATTCTGCTTTCCATATTGCCGGGGCCCATATTATTAAGAGTCTCTTGGAAATGCGTCATTGCCGTATCAGCATTGACTATGTGAGAAGTATTGGTCATTTGACCAATAAAAGTCAACATCTCTGGATTAGATTCAAACTCTGACACTGGCATATTAAAATGAAAAGAGCGGCCCTGGGCTGCTTCTTTAACCACACTACTGATTTGGATACCATTATTGGGATCAGCATCAGAATCAAGGGTCAACATAAATCTGACCATGTTGCTGACCGTTGGATGGGACGGATCATTCTTCGCCTCGGGCACTAAATCCAAAGGGGTCATAACCGATTGTCCCATCGCTTGACCAAACAGAGTATCCCCAAGGGAAAAAGTCATGGTTTCCCCTTCCCTATAGTGGAACTCTCCCTGTGCATTAGTTTCCCCGGACAAGGTATCTGTTTCATAATGTAAGCCACTAACCGGGCTATCCAGAAATACCCCGGTTTCTATTTCCTGAGTGCTACTATCACCGCTATTAGGAGTACCATCGTCATCATCTGAACCGCACCCAGTTAGAGAAGTTCCCAAAATAAAAGTAGCGGATATTAAGAACAAGTTGATGATTTTTATCGTTTTCATAATTTTTATTTTTTGATTGAGTTAATAAAGTTTATACCGATTTAACGTAACTCATTGATTTATTTAAATCGTAAATTTTTAAAAATTTAATAAAATCAAGTATTTAAATTAAATCGGTATAATATCTAAGAAATACTATACCGAAAAGGGATAGTATCCATCGTGGCTTAAAATATCTTAAATATCTATAGACTCAATTAAATGACACACCGTATCACCATGGGGCATAACATCGGGCATATTTTGCCATTGCACTAAGGCCTTTTCCATCTGTTGCTGAAGTGCCATCAGTTCTTCCAATTTACGACGATTTTCCTTGATACGTTGCTCAAGGGTTGCCCGTACCAGTGGACAAGGCGTTTTACCTTGGCTGGCCTCATTAAGGATTTTTTCAATTTCACTCAGCGTAAAACCCAGTGCTTTCGCCTTGCGAATAAATTTCAGGCGCTTGACATCCGGCTCGGTGAACACTTTATACCCATTTTCAGCACGGTACTTGGGTTTCAATAAACCAATACGTGTGTAATAACGCACGACATGAGTAGGGACTTGAGCAGATTGAGCCATTTCGTTGACAAACATTTGAACCTCCGAGAAGTCAGTCAGTCAATAAGCTTAAATCAATACCTATTTGCTCACGTCGTACAGTCTGCGTGCGTATGACTCACGGATAGCTGACGGGTGAGCATTGTACAACTTGTGCGTAAGACACAAGTCAAGCTTTTTTGACGAGGATCTCATTCTCCCCTTTTTCAAGGGGATAAATGGGTTACGTGTTAATGACTGTGTTCGTCAGTCGCGTGGTTATGATCGTGTGTATCATGTTCATCTGCCACATCATCGGGATCTTCGTGATTGTCAGACGGCATTGTCTGAGCAGCATGATGCTCATCTGCTATATCGTTGGCGTGTTGGGTAACCGGGCTGAGTTGACTTGAGTGATCATGGCCCGCTGTACCTTCGGTGTGTGTATGTCCTGGGCATTCTTGGCAACCTTCGGGGGTAGGTAAGGACATGACACCGAGGCCATGACGGTATACGAGTTCGCCACCGTGCCAAGCGGTTGAAACCAACAATCCAAGTAGCACAAGGGCAAGCCCTAAAAAGGGCATGTGGATTGTCTTATTGGTTTGTTGGTTCCACCACGCCCAAAGCGTCAGCGGCAATAGCACAGCGAGTGTGCCAAAGGCCCAGTTACGATGTTCATTCATCGCAGCGTGGGAGAGCGCATCATGGGCAACTGTGTTGTAGGCAAATAAGCCCGTGGCGGCCGTTATCAGCGCAAAACCCGTGCCCAGCCACAAATTCCAGTGGGCCATGATTAACCATTGTTTTTGTATGGGTCTATTTCCAATTACCCAAGCTAATAAGAAAAATCCTATTGCTGTGCTGAGTAGGGCAACCGTAAAGTGTACAAAGAGGGGGTGCCAGTTGGGTATGATTTCGATCATTGTAAAACTCCGTAGCAGAAAATAGTGAAAGACAGGCGCAAGCCTCAAGCCCAAAACGGGTGAGAGGTCATGTATTTTCAATTCAGCTACGGAATTTGCGAGGCGGTTTGATGGGGAGACTGAGGGGAGGATCTAAAAATGTGGGAAAAGCGGTATCATTCAGTACAGAACGATAAACGCGATTGATAAAATATGAAGAAACTAAAGCAATGCTACAAGCACAGTGATTACAATCACAAAATCCTACACAACCTTTATTACAGTGATCCAGCCTATCATTTGTTATGTGCGTTTGAATGGTATTGTGATCTGAAAGAGGCGTTTGATGGCAATGAACTTGATTTTCGGTATCAACGGCGTTTAGTGAAATAAGGCCGGCCGCACCCTGCCACAGGAGGAGGCCCTGTGCGAGAATGAGCAAACTGATCACTAAATTTCGAGCCATGAGACGCATAAAAATTCGGGTAATAGATATTATTTATTAAGATTAATAGAATACTTTACTTATCTTTTGATGGCAGCATTGTGCCAGCAAGCGAAAAAAATGGCAAGCCTTAGTTCACCTATTTATTTTTGCAGGCAAAAACTTTAGCTTGGAACTAGGTGTTGATAAAGAGCTTTTTTACGCTCGCTAAAAATTTATTGTTTGTTTTTGTTCTAAATATGTCAGGTGGGCAGGATGGTGGGCAAGCGGGCGTTCGGATTTAGGGGCAATATTTGAGTTCAAGGTAGCCTGCTTACCCACCCTTTGATCCTACGAGACATTGTAGAACAAAAATAGATAAGCTATTTTTCCTGCAAATCACATCGAAATCAACAGCCTAGCTTGGAACTGATTATTGTTCATTGATAATTGAGCATTGATATACCTGCGTTAAGAGGGCAATGATTCGCCCCCTACAGAACACCAAATTCTTATAATCCCCCCATACACATATATTTGATTTCCAAATAATCTTCTATGCCGTATTTTGAACCTTCTCGTCCGATGCCTGATTCTTTTACGCCGCCAAATGGTGCGACTTCTGTGGAAATGATCCCTTCGTTGATGCCTACCATGCCATATTCTAAGGCTTCTGCAACGCGCCAAGCTCGGCCTAGATCACGGCTGTAAAAATAGGCGGCGAGTCCAAAAGGGGTGTCATTGGCTAATGCAATCGCTTGTTGTTCTGTTTTAAAGCGAAACAGGGGGGCTACTGGGCCAAAGGTTTCTTCATTCGCTATCCGCATATTGGGTGTGACATCGGTGAGAATAGTGGGTTCAAAAAAGGTGCCGCCTAGTGCATGGCGTTGCCCTCCACAGATCAGTTTAGCGCCTTGTGTCACGGCATCCTAATAATGAGGTAGCCAGTTGTTTTTTCATTTTCAAAAAGAGTTCCTTTTTAAGGTGGTTTATAAGGTGTGACGCTGGCGCGTCACGGTATGGATTTCCAACAAACGTGGACATTGTGAAGGAGAAAGAAGCTCAGCGGTGCCAGAATGCACTATTACTCGACTATCAAGTTTTTGGGGTTTGACAAAATAAATTAATTGTGAAATTCGGTTATACAAAACTGAATAAAATTTTTATCAGTTTGTGGATTTTTGATAAACTACAACAAATCAAACAATCAAATTAAACCCAATGATCATAAGCGAACCAGCATATTTTATAAAATCATTTATTGAAGACCTGAACAATGCCATAAAAGAGCTAAAAGCTAGTGCTGGTTTGACACGGAC
>JAYQWI020000833.1:0-9619 GCA_035871815.2 Candidatus Parabeggiatoa communis | reverse complement strand
AATCTGATACTACCAACCGTTTTTTGGACCCAAAGTTGAATCGTCTTGCGGTAAAAAGCATGTACTTCACGATTAGGAATGGCCAAATCATAAATGGGTTCTTCTTCCTTTAATTGAAAAGACACGGGTTTCAGATAGCCGCTAAAAACCAACAAACTCCACACATTCTGTTCATCATGTTCCAAATCGCGCAAGACGATATTTTCATTCAAAGGCGTGGTGATTTTTCCCCCTGCCAATAAGGTTTCAATGTGTTCCTGAAATGCCGGTTCGGTGCGTGTAATGATCTCTCGCAATAAAGCATTACCGCTGGTATTGATCCAATAAGGACGAGGAAATCGATCTTCACTCGCCAAAAAACTTAAAATCGACCACGGGTTGTAAATCACCCTGTTTCCGAATAAATAGCCGTTGTACCACTTTCTCAAAATCTCTAATAATTCCGCGAGAGAAAAATCAATGCTCAACTGCTCTATTTCCGTCTCGGTGAACCCAAAACAGTCTTGAAATTCTGAGCGCAACAGGGATAACACATCCAAATTATTCAAGTCTGAAAAAATAGACTCTTTGGCAATCCGCAAAATACCAGTGACAACGCCTTTTTCTAGATCAGAATTATCCTTGAGGGCATTGCCTAGCATGATTCGCATAAAAAGAACAATCTCTTCATAATAGCCCTGTTCTTGGCCGGCATGGATAGGCGTATCGTATTCATCTAACAAGACAATCACCCGTTTACCGGTTTGCCGATGAAATAGTTGCATCAAAAAACTTAAGGCATCTTCCCAATCTCTCAGTGGTGCCTGTTCGTCTAGGATTTGATCATAGTGTTTTCGTTCCCTTTCAGTCAGTTTTGGGTAAAGAATGGGTTGTTGTTCCAAATACAGTTCAATTAATAAAGCGCGAATTTGAGATAAAACTGGTTCCATGTTTGACGCTTTGCAACTTTTAAAGGTCATAAAAATGACTGGATATTGCCCTTGATGTTGCATGATCGAGGCCTCTTGTGAAATTTTGAGGCCTTCAAATAAATGAGCCAAGCTGTCTTCGCGTTTTTCAAAAAAATAGCGCAGCATGGACAAATTTAAGGTTTTACCAAAACGCCGTGGGCGAGGTAACAACAGGACTTCTGTAGCACGATCAATGACTTCCTTGATAAATAAGCTTTTATCGATGTAGTAGTAATCATTCTCCCGGAGTTTTTTAAAATCGGATACGCCAATCGGTAATTTTTGAGACATGATTTTCCTCCTTTTTGAGTTGCTGTTTAACCCGTTAGATCACTTTTTTTGAACGGAGTTATTATAACTCATTTTGATAGGTGGTAAGGGTGATAAAACGGTTTATGCTTTGGTTTATCCTATATCCAATCCTTGTCGTTATTTTAACCGCGCCCACACCACCCGCTCAAAACCTAAGGCCACCACAGTGATGGTTTGTATCGGCAATGCTTGTTCGTATTTGCTTTTCAAGCGTTTTTCATAGTCAAGCAATTGCGCTTTTCCTTCGGCGAACTTCTTTTTGACTTTGGAAAGCGTTTTTATCTCTACTCATCTCTCTGGCTTTTTCACCGCTTAAACCCACTTTGCCTAAACTCACATATTTAACATTCCAGTAAAAATACATACAATTAGTTAAACAAAATTGATAGGTGCTAAGAACGGTGAACAGTATTACTGGTACTACATAGGGCCTTAATATATAATAAATAATAACTGATAACTGATAACTGATAACTAATAACTGATAACTGAACAATGCCTAAACAACGTTTCACTCGCGGCGGATTAGCCGCATGGGCCGTCTATCATCCGATTGGGATTGTTATGATAGCACTGGCCATTATCGTGCTGGGCCTGTTTTCATTGCAAACGCTTGGTATCGATCTCTTACCCCATCTTATTTATCCCGAAATACGAGTGCGTGTGCAGGATCCTGGTGTGCCGTCCACGATTATGGAGGATCAAATCACGCGACAACTTGAAGAGCAGTTGGCGATTACGGAAGATGCTATCAGTGTGCAGTCGCAAACTTCTGAAGGCAGTAGTAGCGTTGATTTATCGTTTGCTTACGGTAAAGATATTGATATTGCCTTGCGTGATGCCAGTACCCGTTTAGATCGCGCTAAGCGTTTTTTACCGACTACCATTCAGCCGCCGGTGATTTATAAACGCGATCCGTCGCAAATTCCTGTACTCACTTTAGCGGTGAGTTCTCATTTACGTGATCCGGTTGAATTACGCACTTGGGTTGATAAACAGTTATCAAAATGGTTTATCAATTTACCCGGTGTTGCGGCCGCTGAAGTGGGAGGCGGTTTGATTCGTGAAATTCACGTTTTACCGGATCAACAGCGTTTAGTGGCATTAGGTTTGAGTTTGGAAGATATAACGAATGCTTTGAAACAAGCGAATGTGGAAAGCGCAGGTGGCCGTTTATATATGCCTACTCAGGAAATCAGTACACGAGTGCAAGGGCGCTGGCAAGAGGTGGAAGAGATTGCGGCTGTACGCTTGTCACGGCCTGGGGGAGAAGGGGGAGAGATATTGTTAGGTGAAATCGCCCAAATTATTGATACCCATCAAGATGAGCGGCTACGTATCCGTTTTAATAACCTCCCCGGTATCAAGTTGTCTATCCAAAAACAACCGCAAGCCAATACGGTTGAAGTCGTCGATACCGTACAGCAACGCATGACATGGCTCAAGGAGCAACGCATTTTACCAAACGATGTTCAAATTGATGTGGTTGATAATCAAGCGGTTTATGTGCGACATGCCCTGAATAATGCGGCCTATTCGGCTTTAATTGGCGCACTGTTAGCGATGTTAGTGGTTTATCTGTTTTTGGGCAATTTGCGACAAAGTTTAATTATTGGAACAGCGATACCCTTAGCGATCACCGTTACCTTTGTACTGATGGCTTGGGGGGATTTAAGCTTAAATATCATGACTTTAGGGGGATTAGCTTTAGGGGTCGGCATGGTGGTAGACAATACGATAGTGATGTTAGAAAACATCACGCGCCATCAACAAGAATCAGATTCCGCCACAGAGGGTGCAATTCAGGCAGTAGGCGAAATCACGAGCGCCATTGTCGCGGCGACAACCACCAATTTAGCCGCGATAGTGCCGTTTTTATTTATTATTGGACTGGTAGGGTTACTGTTTCGGGAACTGATTTTTACCATTTCATCCGCCATGCTCGCCTCCTTGATCGTCGCCTTAACCGTCGTACCGGCATTAGCGGGTAAACTCAAAACGCAGCATTCTGTGGGATTACTGCACCCTATCGAAACGCTCTTAAAAAAGAGTTATCTCTGGTTAATCAAATACTTACTGCGCTGGCCGCTGATCATCATTATATTATTTAGTGCAGGGCTATGGTTCAGTCTACCCACCTTTTTGAACGGCCAATCTCTCTTTCTACCGGATTTAGACGATGGGCGAGTACGGGTAAGCGTAACGGCCGAGCCGGGCATCGCCTTAACAGAAATGGATAACACGGTGATGCAAATCGAGAAGCTTTTGCAGGCACAAGCTGAAGTCGTCTCGGTATTTACTCAAATGGGCGGCTTTATATTTGGACGTTCACAATATGAAGTCAGTCATCGTAGCAGTTTAATGGTGCAATTAGTGCCACTGACACAACGTCCCATCAGTACCCAGAATTGGGTAAAAAAGATGAATAATGCCTTGAAAAAATTGAAATTAGTGGGTATCAAAATACGAATGCGGCCGGCCGGTATTCGGGGCATCCGCTTAGGGCGAAGTGATGAAGAATTCAGTTTACGCATACAAGGGCATGATTTAACCATCTTAACGCAGTTAGCCAATCAAGTATTAGAACAACTGGCTGATGTACCCGGTTTACAGAATCTGAAACATTCGGCAGAAGAAACCCGTCAAGAATTTGCGATAGTTGTGGATAGGCAACGAGCAGAAGCTTTCGGTTTTAGCGTTGAAGACGTAGGGCGCGACTTAAACACGCTGATGAATGGGCGCATCGTGACGGATTTTATTGACGGTGATGAGAGTATTGATGTGCGTCTGCGTTTGGCTTACAGTCAATTACAAAATCCACACGATTTACAATCGGTATTACTGTATAACCAAAAAGGGCAAGCAGTACGCCTAGACGACATCGCCACGATAGAATGGATACCGGTACCGGCTGAGATCATACGCGATCAACAACAACGGATTATAGAACTCAGCGGCAATGTGAACACAGATACGAGTTTACTGGCCATCATGGCGAGGGTAGAACAACGTTTAACAGAGATTGAATTACCCCAAGGGTATAGTTTATATGAAGGCGGCGGCGCGAAAGCCTTACAAGAAAGCCAACAACTGACACAAGCTTTACTGATACTGGCCATTTTTTTAGTGTTTGTCGTGATGGCCGTACAATATGAATCACTACGCAACCCTTTAGTGATATTAATCAGCATACCGTTTGTCACGATTGGGGTAGCGATAGGGATGACATGGTTAGAGATGCCCTTATCCATGCCCGTCTGGTTAGGGATGATCATGTTATCGGGGATGGTGGTGAACAACGCCATCGTGCTAGTAGAAACAATAGAATTACAACGAACGGCCGGCTTAGGCGTGCAAGCGGCGATCATCAAGGCCGGCGAATTACGACTCAGGCCGATCTTAATGACAACCTTAACCACAGTAATGGGATTACTGCCCTTAGCCCTGAGTTGGGGAGAAGGTGCTAAAATGTTGCAACCGTTAGCGGTGACGATAGTGTTTGGCCTGAGTTTTTCGTTATTAGTCAGTCTATTATTAGTACCAGCCTGTTATAAGTTAATGGTTAAGGGTTAATTTGACAATGTCACATTGTAGCTCCGCTACAACTATCACTTTTAATTCCGCTTGCCCACCATCGCCCTTGTCAGTTATCAGTTATCTTGTTTAAAGTGATTTCAAACTTTAGCGCCTTTAGCGCCTTTAGCGTCTTGAGCGTTTATTTTTTTTAACGCAAGCGGCGCAAAAGGCGCAAAAGAATCCCCCTGCGGCGTTATATATTGACAACTCCTTGGTTTGATGCGCGAAGCGTGAAATGCAGCAATTAATAATTGGTAATTAATTAATAACGATAAGTGTTCTTTTATTGGTTAGATTTCGCCTATCGGTCTAGGCCTCTTGTCCCTTTGATTTGGGTGTGTCATAATGCGCGCTCAATTTTTTAGCTAAAAAAAACAGGTGTGTTTTTGCCACGTTCACGCCTATTTGTAAAAAATGTTTACGCGAATAAAACCTATAACAATCTAAATAAGTCTCATCAAAGGGCACGCTTCACAATGAGAGACTGTTATGAGTCAGACAAGATCGACATGTTCTGTGGATAGTGTCAAATGCGTACTTTTTTAATAAGGCAGTTTAACAACATATAAGGAAAATCTGATGATCGCTGATGTACGACGAAAACGTGTTCTTCCGAGGAACATTCAATGGGGGCCGCCTGATAGGCGGTGGCAATTTGCATCAACATGTGCAGTCATATTAACATTGCTTGCAAATAGTGTTGTGCCTACGACTGGGTTTGCTGATAACGCTATCAATTTTAATATGGAAGTCGAGGTATCGTGGAATGAGTATCAAAAAGTAACTGAGTCAGACACAGCTATAGCTAGTGGAAGTTTTAGTGACTGTCATAATAACGAAAGAAAAATTTTTGTTGTGGATATCCCTTTCCAACAAGATGTCATATTAAACAAATCGGCTTCTAGTAGTAGGAACTGCAAGAGTAGAAGTGTTAAAGACCGTCAAGGATATGGGGCTTGGACAGAATTAGCAAATGAACATACCCTTAATGATTATGAAGGGCAATTGGAATTTGAAATCTATTCCGCAAATGATAGATATCATTATTATGACTGTCGAACATGTAAAGTAATTGCAAAAGTTACATTTTTTGGTGGTACACCTACTCCACAAACCCAAAAATATGGGCCATTTCCCAGTTCCATTCCTTATACTCAAGAAAAACAAGAAGTAGAGAGATTTGATGTTCCTGTCATTCAGTCTGAGGATATTGCAATTGAGGATGTTCAATGTCATGCCAAGATCATCGATAACCAAAATGTCAATCTCTGGTGTGAACGTATAGGAAATGACTTTATTGTTTATGCTTCCTCCAAGATTATCCCGCCAGTGGCGAGTCTTAAGCTATCACCTACATCAGGTGTGGCACCACTCACCGTAAAGTTAGAGGGTAGTGGTTCTTATGATCCTGACAGCACTTTTCTCAATTATGATTGGACGGCCTCTGATGGTCAATATCGTTCTGGTTCAGAAAACGAATTAACTTGGATATTTGATAAGGAGGGAAAACACGATGTGTGTCTTGTCGTCACTGACAGTGATAATCTCCAAGATCAAAAATGTGAAACAGTGGTCGTTGACGTTTGTTCTTATGAGCTTAAACCCAAAACCTTTAATGAGTTTGGCAAGCAGCGTGGGGGTGCCCAAGTACACGTTTCCGCTTCGGATGAAGAATGCACTTGGAAAATTGAGAGTAATCGTGATTGGTTGATAATCGGTAGTAACCCTTACAAAGGTAGCCAAACAGTCAACTTTTCATTGACGAATAATAGTAGCACGGATCCGAAGCCTCGTTGTGGTAACTTAACGCTTGCAAAAGAACAGTCTGTTGAAATTTGTCAAAAAGGCAATCAAAAACCTATCGCAGACTTTACTATTGATCCTTCGCAAGGCAATGCACCGCTTACGGCCAAATTAGATGCGACTGCTTCAACCGATCCTGATGGGCCTATTTCAAGTTATCATTGGAATCATGGTGGCCAACTTTTGTCTGAATCAAATGGACAAGCCACAATTCTCTATGACAAAGAAGGGGACTACACTATCAGCTTGACAGTGAAAGACGAAGAGGGGGAAACTGCGACTCAGTCAAAACCCATTAAGGTGTTACCACCGTTGTATACATTAATCGTTAAGAGTACGCATAATGGGCGCGTCAAGGTAGATCATGTTGAGGAATGTACCCCGCCTTCTTGCACCAAAACCTACCCTAAAGACACTTTAGTCAACTTAAAGGCGATACCCTCAACAGGTTCAATCTTTACCGGTTGGACTGAGGCTTGTCGTGCTTTTGGTAACGCGCTTTCATGTCAGGTTAAAATGACTCAACCTCTCTCAGTGATGGCAAACTTCAAACAGTGCGATTATCAAATTGAGGGAAAAAAGACCGAACAGTTTAATGCTAATCGCCATCAGGGTACCCTAAAAATTATGAGTCCCAACGGCTGTCAATGGCAAGCTGAAAGTAATCAGCCGGATTGGTTGAGTATTGAGGGTGATAGCTATGGCAATGGCAATGGTACAATCCAGTATTCAGTCAAACTCAATCCAAACCAGACTGTTCGCGACGGTACTATCATTATCAAGCGAGAATCCCAAACGCGAGAAACATTTTCTGTCACTCAAGCTGGCAATCAACCACCGATTGCCTCTTTTACAGCAAACCCTTTAAATGGGAAAGCGCCACTCAGCGTTTCTTTAAATGCGACTAAATCAAAGGATCCTGAAAACAACCGTATTGATCGTTATGAGTGGACTTCTTCTGACAAGCAACCCTTGTCAGGTGCCACACCTCAAATCACCTATCCAAATGCCGGTCGTTATACAATTAATTTGGTCGTCGTTGATGAATATGGTATAGCAAGTACCGACACGGCACAACAAACCATCAATGTGGATTTACAGACATATACCCTGACTGTTAGTAGTATAGGTAGCGGTACGGTAAAAGTGAATGGTATTGATTGTGGTCATAATTGTAGCCAAGCCTATGAGCAAGGTGCTTCTCTTATTTTAACGGCTGAAGCGAATAGTGATGCCGTCTTTAGCGCCTGGAATGGTGCTTGTTCAAGTAATACGATACCCACATCTTGCGAAGTCTCGCTGACTCAGCCTCAAACGGTGACAGCCAGTTTTACGTCTTGCTACAAAGAATATACCGTTACGCCTATTGATACCATTCATTACGATGCTGATGGGGGTCATGGCAATATGAATGTCAGCGCGCCCAAAGGATGTCCATGGGATGCTAAGACTGATAAAGAGTGGTTGACTATCACTTCTGGCTTCAGCGGCAATGGCGATGGTCATATCACTTATTCGCTTGATCCCAATAACGACAATGAAAAACGTGAAGGGAAACTCATCCTTGCCGGACAAACCTTTATCATAATTCAACAGGGACGTGAATATGAAAACTTGGTTATCAATAAAGTCGGTGATGGCAAGGGGCATGTCATTGGAGCGGGTATTGATTGTGGTGACGATTGCAATGAGCAATATGCTCAAGACACACTTGTGATTTTGACAGCGATACCGTCTGATGAGGCCATATTTGAGGCTTGGGGTGGCCCTTGCACTGTCAATGAGACAATTTGCACCGTCAAAATGAGTCAGAGACAAACTGTGATAGCCCACTTTATTTCCAAGCCTTTGCTTAAGGTTATCATAGATGGCACGGGTACAGGCCATGTCAGCTTGGAACCTGTAGAAACAAGACAACATTGTTATAAAGCGGATAAGGTTTGTCGTAATGCTTATGACAAAAATACTCCCATTACCTTAACGGCTAACCACGCTGCGGATTCTCAGTTTGTGGGTTGGAATGGGGATTGTTCAGGAATAGCTGATACTTGCTCAGTTTCTATGGACAAAACAAAAATTGTGACGGCCACGTTTAATCGACTAGAAGGTGGCCCAGAAGCTTGCTTCACTTTTTCTTATAGTGAAACACCGCTCACAATAGAAGCTGAGGCAGAAACCCGTTGTCATGAAGACAGAGAAATCGCTGATTACCAATGGGAAACCTCCGATGGGCAAAGCGGAACAGGGCAAACTATCCGTTTGACTTTTGAAAAACAGGGCAAGTACACCCTCACCTTAAAAGTGACAGATGAAATGGGTGAAGGCACTAGCACTCAGACGATTATCTTTGATGAACAGTTAGTCTTTGTCGGATTGAAACCTTTTTATAAGCTGGGCGAAAAACTTGAAGTTGATTTGATAGAGAATCTGGAAGTCGATAACCGTTTTGAACGTGTTGATTTGTGGGTAGCGGTTCAATTGCCTGATAATCGTTTTCTGTTTCGCGTACCTTCTATAAAGGAGCCATTTAGTTCAGAAGGAAAAGCATTTAGATCGTCTTTAGAGCTAGAAGACAAAAGACATCGGATATTGGATTTTACAGTTAAGCCAGATTTGGGTGGAAATTACACCCTTTATGCGGCGTATGTCCAAGAAGGTAAAAATCTGATAAGGGATGGTTTTGGGGTTATTAAGTCAAATATTGCGAGAGCAACAACGGTTTTGTATAGCCGTTAAATATTCTTCTTAATAATTCAGTCATCTTGTAGGGTGGGTAGGAGCGTAGCGGAAACCCACCAAATTTCCTACAATGTTATATGACCCAATTCATGGGCATGGTGGGTTTCGCTTCGCTCTACCCACCCTACAAAATACTTATGTGGAGAACTGGTGGGTTTCGCTTCGCTCTACCCACCCTACAAAATACTTATGTGGAGAACTGGTGGGTTTCGCTTCGCTCTACCCACCCTACAAAATAG
>JAYQWI020000832.1:0-4084 GCA_035871815.2 Candidatus Parabeggiatoa communis | reverse complement strand
TACGAAACCGCGAATTGTAGAGACGCGATGCCTCGCGTCTCTTTGCGGTAAAATACCTGTTTATTTGTGGTTCAGTACTTAACACTGATTAAACACAGCGTCAATCATGATAATCAGCATCATCAGTGTTCTATCATATTACTCACATTGGATCACTACTCCATTTTTAAAAGTGACAATAATTTGAGCCTTGATGCTTGACAAGATTATTTTAGGGGTGTATCGTGCGCCCGCTGCACTGGAGTCCTTGAATGGGATCACTAGCTGAAGATGTGTATGACCAAGATAGTAACATGCTTGCTAATGCTATTACTGTTGATCAGTAGAACTTGGGCAGACACGTAGGTATGCCCCTACAAAACCGTGCAAAATGACGGTCTGTAGGGGCAGCCCGATCGTGTTCGCCCTTAATTGCATTGACGCGCCAGATACCCACAAAATTTGTACAAAGGGTTATATTCGATAATAGAGTCAGGCCATGCGAACAATTAACTATGATGGCAGATGAAGAAATCGCTGTACGGGCCACCGTCACACAAGCACTTTTGCCCTGAAGGAAAAATTGCCGTTCATCCTAGATTTAGGGGATAAAATGCTAGATATATATTTGGTTAGTCATCTTTAGTTGCCTGTGTCTGTTGGCTGTCAAATTAGCGCAATTTATGAGAAGGAAAAGTATATAATTTATTGATTTTAAAGTTAAAATATAAATTAAGTTGGGTTAAATATCTGACTCGAAATAGTTAAAAAACAGCCATATTGATTGGCAAAGGTATTGTAGTGTTCTTCCATTTTTTGTTTCGTTTTACGGTCTACTGTAAAAAACGGCCATTTTAGGCTATTTTGTTAATAGTTTGAAAACTGACACCGGAAAAATAGATATGTCTTCCTTGATTCATTTCTTTGATAAGTCTTATGTTATCAATCTGCCGGAACGGCAAGATCGCCGTAAGACTATAGAATGGGAACTGAAAAGTTCTGGGGTATCCTTACCCTCTAACAAAATAACACTCTTCCCGGCGTTCAAACCAACCGATAAGGGTAAATTTCCAAGTCTCGGAGCAAGAGGTTGTTTCCTCAGTCACTTAGCTGTATTAATAGCGGCTAGAGATGAGCATCTCAATAATGTGCTTATCATAGAAGATGACTTATCATTTACCAATAGATTCCTAAAACATCAACATATTGTAGCCAATGAACTACAGTCCTTGGAATGGGATTTCTTATATTTAGGACATATAGAAGTTGCCAAGCCAACAAAAACGATTAGTTTTCAAAAATTCACAGGCAGTTTACAGACTGCCTCCTTCTTAGCTATCAATGGCAGAATAATCCCGCATTTGGTCACTTTTCTTGAGGAGGTTTTGAATCGGGAAGCTGGCCATCCTAGGGGTGGCCCTATGCATGTTGATGGTGCTTATTCAACTTTTCGGCAACAAAATCCCGAGGTGATTACTCTAATCGCTATACCTAGTCTTGGCTTCCAGCGTTCATCCCCAAGTGATATTGCTGATCAGCATTGGTTTGATCATTTACCTGTATTCAAACAATTATCGAGTAACACACGCCGGCTGAAAATTTGGTATCAACGACAGTTTAAACATTAAGCCGTTGTTGTAAACAAGGCTAAACGAATTATTGGTAATCATTTTGATTTGAGGGAACAAGTTTTTTAAACCTATAAATCCTTCTAACTTCCCACAGTGTGGGAGGAAAAATTCAAATTCCAAGTTGTGACTTTCTTAAGTATAAGACATCAATTTATGTCAACCAACATGATAAAAGAAATTGCTAAACACGTTTTCTGGTCTTTACCTTATGAGACTCGACGTATTCTATTCAAGGTTTCTTGTCCTCGCGCTTATCAAAAACTTCAAGCGCTGCGAACAGTTGAAGTGGGAAAAGGCCAAACATTGATGCCCTTTGACAAGTATCAGTGTATTTTCGTACACATTCCTAAATGTGCTGGTATTTCTGTGTGCAATAGCCTCTTTGGTGGAGAGGCAGGCTGGCATATGCAGATAAGGAAATATCAACTCGCATTTACTAAAAGTGAGTTTGAGAGTTATTTAAAGTTCACATTTGTTCGTAATCCTTGGGATCGTCTCGTTTCTGCATATTGTTTCTTAAAAAAAGGAGGTATGGGTCAAGTTGACAAAAAATGGGCAGAAGAAAACCTGTCCATCTATCCCGATTTTGATAGCTTTGTTAAAAGTTGGATAAATCGAAAAAATATTTTTTCGTACACACTTTTTATTCCTCAGTATAAGTTTATTTGTACGCAAGGCCATTTACCAACGCTTGACTTTATCGGATTTTTTGAGAACCTAGAAGAAGATTTCTCCTATGTGCAAGAGAGAATAAAAACAAACCAGTCCGATCTGTTATTTCTAAACAAGACAACAAACAGAAAAGACTATCAAAAATACTATACTGAAGAATCAAAACAGATAGTTGCTGAGGTTTATAAAGAGGATATTCAGATGCTTGGTTACACTTTTGATAACTCATCTCTCAACGCACAGTTGGCAAAACGCAATATCTGATTTGCACGGTGCTGACACTCGCACCGACGTTTTGATGTTGCGGGCGGGGTACGGGGGGTGTGGTGGATTTTGCCCAATCTTCTTTCACCCTGTTCCTTCTCAAAAGCCTTGAAGCAAAATATCCTTTCTCTGCAAAAGTTTTGCGTGAAATAGCATTTTATCCCCTTCGACAAGCTCAGGGACTTCCTTAATAATGCGGAATATTGGGGATTTTTTCAAAAAGGCAAAAGGCAAAAGGAGGAAAAAGCGCAAATTGTGAACGAGGCAAAAATTGTTCTGCGAAAAACTTTTGCCTCGTTCGGTGGACAGTCTATTCAAATTGCCCGTTGATTTTTGCTGTGACACAACAATGTTTAAACCTTTTAAATTTATAGCCAACAGCTTTCAGCCGTTGTCTTACAGCTCAAGTCAGGTGGTGCTGACTAACCACTTCGTTTTTTTTCAAAATGCAAAAGCGCAAATTATAACGGTGGACAGTATAGCTTTGACGCGCCTGCGTTTTTTAGTACTGTATTTCAAAAAGTGACGTTATTTCTGGACAAGTCTCATGGATATAAATACCATGCAATTTAATTTACCTACACTTATTATTATATCCGCTCTCTTTTTATTAGCAGTGGGAGCCATACTGTTTAGCATTTATGTTTGGCATAAATCTCGCCATTATACGCGGGAGCGTTTTGCGTTTGCCGCCCTTGCCGCCCTAACAAGTCTCATTGCTATTGCGACTATCAGTACCTTTATAGGTGCGGCCCCTTGGCAGGTGCTATTTACATTTTTTGCTCAAGGACAAGGACTTGAATATACACCGAAAGAAACAACCCGACTTGAATACGGATTTTTCATTTTACTCTTTGTCTTTTTTATTTTAATTATCAAACACATATATGATAATTGGCCAGGAACCATCACCATAGAGCAATATAAACGGGCGCAACGCCAAGAACCTAGCAGTTTTGTTATAGACGGTGTGGCTGAGTTTGGGCGAATCGTGAAACGTTTACCTGCCCCAGAAATCTATAATCCTGATGATACCAGAGGGATTGGCTCGGTGTTGGAAGGCTCTAAGGAAACACTGATTTGGCATGAGCAAGCCCTTGATTTAATCATGCTCAGTAGTAAGAGTTATTTCTTTGATAGAGATGATGGGTGGCATGATCAACAAAAGTGTTGGATTGGGCGACAGAAAAAAACGGGGGATACGGTGGTATTAGCTTGTTGGACTGAACCGCCTACCGAGTCACAATTACAAACCTTGTTTGATTATGCCGGCAGTCAAACAAAACCCGCAAAAAATAGCCAACTCGAAATGATTGTCGCCATTAGACAGGGCGCAAATGTAAAAACCAGAGAAATCAATGGGGTGCCAGTCAAATTTGAGAACGAAGCACAGTTATTGGATAACTTAGTCGATTTTAGTGATTATCGCACCGACATCAAAGACAAAGTGGAAAAAACGCGACTCACTGATTCTGAACGACTGACGATTAAGGATATTTATGTGCCATCGGCTTTCACGATTGAAGGAAAAGCTGAAG
>JAYQWI020000831.1:0-2464 GCA_035871815.2 Candidatus Parabeggiatoa communis | reverse complement strand
TTTTGTAAGCGGCATTGTAGGTACGCTGATCTTATTGACAACGCAACTGGCCTGTGCAGGTGATCAAACTCTCCAGATCAACGATCCCTGGATTCGAGAAGCGCCCCCCAATGCTAAAGCGTTAGCGGCCTACATGATCATCGACAACCAATCATCCCAACAAAGAACGCTGATTGCCGCCACCTGTTCTGCCTTTAAAAAGGTGGAAATCCATAGAAGCCTCCACCGCGATGGTATGATGTCGATGGAACAGCAGCACGAACTCATCATTGCGGCAAACGAACAAAAGATTTTAGCCCCCGGTGGCTATCACTTGATGCTCATGCATCCAAAGCAAACTCTCAAAGAGGGTGATCAAGTGGATTTAATTTTGCAATTTGCAAATGGCGAAGAACTCACCCTAACCACGCCAGTTAAACGCCAGTTGAAGTAAGCCCCACAGGCCGAACGTCGTTTATAAAAATCCGCAAACCGCCAAGCTAATCTTGGCGGTTTTTTTTGAATTTCTCAAACCACCGAAACCTGATTTTGAATCATCATTCATGAAACATGCACAAAACAATTATCACATTCTTAGAACAAGCTGATATCAAATTTATTCGTTTTGTTTGGTGTTCTAATAATAATGTCATTCGAGCCAAGGCGGTACATAAAAATAGGTTAGATGCTTATCTGACTGATGGTGTCAATATTTGTCCTACTCAACAAGCTGTTTCCATCTTTGATGGTGATGAGGTCGTTGGCAGTGGCATTGCTAGGTGTCAAGATGTCCGTTTATTGCCCGATTGGGATACATTAAGGTTATTGCCCTACGCTTTGGGTCATGCGAGCGTGATGGCAGAACTGTTTAAAGAGGGCAAACCTTGGCCCTGTTGTCCCCGCCATTTTCTCAAGCGTATGATAGCCGCTGCCACCGACCAAGGTTTAGAAATCATGGGAGCCTTTGAAAATGAATTTTTTCTGTTAAAGTCTTCAGAAGCGCAGTCAACAGATCAGAATATTTTTAGTGGCTTAACGTATTCTATGGATTTACAACACAAGTTGATTAACGATATAACTGACGCTTTAATCGCTCAAGGTGTACAGGTAGAATTATATTATCCTGAAAGCGGGCCCGGACACCAAGAAATCTCCGTGTTATACACTAAGGCTTTATCTGCTGCCGACCAACAAATACTCTTTCGACAAACCGTCAAAGCGATTGCTTATCAACATAAGCTGATAGCGTCATTTATACCAAAACTATTTTCTGAATTTGACGGCAGTGGTGCTCATCTTCATCTAAGTCTCTGGCAAAATGGAAAAAATATTGTACCTGATTGTGAAACGGCAGGACAATTATCAGAACGTGCAAAATGTTTTATGGCAGGATTACTGCACCATTTACCCGCTTTAATGGCATTAATCGCCCCGACGACTAACTCTTATCGACGTATTCAAGCTCATCTGTCTAGTGGCGCATTTGTTTGTTGGGGCTTTAATAACCGAGACGCGGCTATCCGAGTACCGACTAATCCATCGCCTACCAGTCCAACTCATTTTGAACTCAGAACAGTAGATGCCTCTTCTAATCCTTATCTCGCATTAGGTGGTGTTATTGCGGCAGGGCTAGATGGTATTCGTCGCAACCTTCAATTAGGCGAACCCATAGCCCTCGATCCTGGCCATCTTGAAGAATTAGAACGTCATAAACGGGGGATTTATCGATTGCCTACCCATCTAGGGGAAGCCATTCATGCATTGGAACAAGATGAAGTCCTTTTAAATGCCTTAGGACAGGATTTAGCGCAAGCTTATATAGCCATTAAACAAACGGAATGGGAAATGATGAAGGATTATTCGTTAGAAAAAGAAGTGAAGCTTTTATTAACGCAATACTAAGAATGTGTGCAGGATTGCTTATAGAATCTATTCGTCAACTCACCCAAACCGTTAGTATAGTTAACAACTGTGCTGGCAAAGAATGAAAGTCGTTATCTCTCCATTGAAAAGTCCTTTCGGTGGAAGGCTGTCACTTTCATAATCCTCACTATGATGGTTTTCTATACTTCAATAGGCTTTCCAAAGTTTTAACGGAGTACAACGAAACGCACTTGCAATGATCACTTTTCTAGGCAAAAGTTTTTGCGCGCAAAAATCTTTTGCCTGGAAATCACTTTTCACTTTTCACTTTTCACTTTTCACTTTTCACTTATTATGACTCATTTGAACTCTTCTCCTGATGAGAAGCCTGAATACACCTACGATTTTGACGATGTTTATCGTGCTGAACTTGATTACGTGGTCAAGCGGCGCGAAAAGATAAACAGTCTGATAGAGCCTCTTGAGAGTGACTCAAAAATAGAACTCCCAACACAAATACAATTCCCGACAAAGGATGTTGAGGACAAAAATGCAGGAGAAGACTCTTGCACAGTGTCAGAGACTCCACCACAAAGTCTTTTAAACAGACTAAAAGATAAGT
>JAYQWI020000830.1:0-3673 GCA_035871815.2 Candidatus Parabeggiatoa communis | reverse complement strand
TACCATCTACAAGTAGAGATACTTATAAGTTGACAGCAACACTAACAAAAGCGCCACAACGTGCTTTGTTATTGCTACATGGTTTAAACTCTGCTCCTGAGACATGGGATACCTTTGAAACGCAATACTATTCAACGAAAGGACAACTAGGAACATGCCCTACTATTTTAGTAAGAAATGGTGAAGCTTATATTAAAGAAAGATATAACTTTACTCAATCTGTTGATGATTGGGGTGTCTTTTGTTACAAATTGCACTTTGGCGGTTATGACAATACACCAAAGCATCCTACTGGAATTGGTTTAGTTGGATTAGAAGGTACAAGATGTGAAAATTCTTCTTGTAATGGAGATTATTCTACATTTTCGCAGCTTGGAAAAGAAGTTGAGGCAGCTGTTTCGTATCTTGTTGAAGAGAAACACGATAGAGGTGTTGAAATTGTTTTGCTTGGTCATAGCCGAGGTGGACTTGCAGCCCGTGCATATTTACAAGACAAAAACAGTGCTTATCACAAAAACATAAGAGGACTAATAACAACCGGAACACCACATTTGGGAAGTCCAATCGGGCGAATATTTATGTATTTAGCGAATAAATGTCTGACAGGAGATATTTATAAAAAACCGTCAGAACCAAATGGTGCAAAAAGAATAGAATCATCATCATGTGCTGCTGATTGGGAAGTCGCTGACTTTGTTTTGGAGGAAAGTGGACTTGATGTGCGTTCTCCCAGTGTACATTACCTTTCTGCCCGTTCTCCAGATATAAGGAGTTTAACATCAAACGTATCAAATTTGCCCGATCATATCTTCTATAAAAAGATATTTTATGATGAAATGCCTTTAGGTTATCTTCAACGCGGGGCTAAAGATTCTAATGCAATAGCAGTAGAATACAGATACTTAATTTTTCATACCAAAATTTTGGGTTTTACTCAAACGGTTTCTGATGTGGCAAGAGAATTCATACTTGGCAAAGGAAAGAAACCGGAATATTTTATGGGGGATGGTATAGTAACCAAAGATTCACAAAACATGGATTTTGGACAAACCATGGATTTTGAAAAAAACCATGAGAAAAATATTCGGGGAATGGGAACAGGAAAAGAAAAAACTTTGCATATTGAGGAAACTAAACAAGTAAGCGATTTAGAAAATGCGTTATATAAGCTATACCGTGATGATCTTAAGTGGAAACAACAGTAATTAAAAAAAAGCAAGCAGTGTATACTTAATGTCCAAATTTGAATGGAAGTGTACACTGTGCTTATATTTCGTTGCTTTCATGCTGAAAAACTTGCCAAATAACTGATTTCCAAAATGAGGATTACACAATGCAACATTATCATTATATTATTACCATCTTATGTTGTTTCGTATTATTTTCGAGCAACGCCATTGCTGAAATTTTTCCACAAATACTCAATTTCGCTTCACAAGAAATAGGCACTACCAGCGAAATTCAAGAAGTGTTTGTAGCCAGTGAAAAAAACGATATGACCATCAATAACATTGTGATTACTGGAGAGTTTAGCAAAACCAGTAATTGTAAAGGCATTATTGAAGTAGGTGATAAATGCAGTATCAGGATAACTTTTTCACCTACCTCAAAAGGATGGCATCAAGAAACGCTTACCATTAGTTCAACCAGTGCCGGAGAAAGCAAGACTGATATTGTGTTTATTGAAGGTATCGGGTTTTATGCTGAAGTGCCTAACACCACCCGTTTAATTAATATCAGCACTCGCGCTCCTGTTCGTGGCGGCGAAAACAACGCCATCGCTGGTTTTATCATCACCGGCACGGGTACTAAAAAAGTGGCTATTCAGGCATTGGGTACGGGCCTCGCACCTAATTTACCCGCAGGGAGTGAAGTCCTTTCTGACTCTCAAGTCGTTCTTTATCAAATGATTAAGGGTAGCTTTCAAGTTATAGCCAACAACGACAATTGGCAAAACGATAGCCGAGCTAGTGAAATGCCAGCCCACATGCAACTACCAGCCCCCAGTGATGCAGGATTTATTATTGATCTCATACCAGGTACATACACCGCCATTGTACAACCAGCAAGTGGAAGCATAACAGGGGCTACATTAGTCAGTGTCAACGATTTAGATGAGACGAATACCAGCAAGCTGATTAATATCAGCACTCGTGCTCCAATCGAAGGCGGTGTTGGCAATGTTATTGCGGGCTTCATCATTGAGGGTAGCGGCACACAACAAGTCGTGATGACTGCACAAGGTAAAGGCATCAATATGTCCCAGAACCTTCTCTGCCAAGATACGACTATGAGTGTTCACAAAATGGTTAATGGTCATTGGGCCGAGATTGCGAACAACGATAATTGGCAAGAAGACGCACAAGCCATTAATATTCCTGCCCATTTTCACCCCACTGATCCCAGCGATGCCGCATTACTCCTAAACTTAGAAGCAGCTGCATACACTGCAATCATGGGCTGCAACAACGGAACAGGTATAGGACTAATTGGTGTTAATGCGATTGATTGATCAAATAGCAAGCGTAGAGTGCCTTCCGATGTACTATCAATTCATATAGCTAATCCATCACATAGTCGGTTTGTTATAGAACTGAAATAACCTGACACTGGGGAATTTATTGGCGTATCATTTTCATTTTGCAACTACATTGCTGGTTCCACTTGGTCGGAGAATTGTGATTTGAAGTGTTTTCCTTGGCAATCTCCTGATGGAAAAAGTGGATATGAAGTGAGGGATGATAGAGCTGAATTTATCATTATAGGAACAGACTCAGTCGTCATTGGAGACTTCGAGTCATCGGCTGTTACTCAAACTCACTCTTTCAAAAATCAATCCTTGTAGTGGAAGAATGAGAAGTGGGTGAAGGGGAAATGATGAAACAACTTCCCTTAAAAATATCAACAACCCCTCACCCAATCTGAAAATTGCCCCAAGTCTGAATGACAAGGGGCTTTGAATAGCCCGTCAAACTTGAAAGTCACACTCTGTTTATAACATTTGTTGGTAGAAATGGTGTACAAATACCCTACAATAACTTATTGTTTTTAAATATTATTTTATTAATATTGCGACATAATGTTTAACAATCGGAAACGACCGATTTCCGATTCAATGCCATAAAATTTAGCCTGCGCCTCATTTAACGTATTTTGAGCAATCGTCTGCGCTTCACGCTGCTGTTTATGCGTCGAATCAAAATTCTGCAAAGCCAAAACCTCTTTTTCTAATAAACCCCCTTGTTCCTCAATATACTGTTGTTGCTCTTGTACAGCCGAATCAAGCGCATACCAGCGTATCGCTTGTGGGCCTTCAACAACTGATCAGAATTTTTAAGTTCTTGCTATTTTTCAGCTTGTTTCGCTTGCTTTGTAAGCTTATCAAATTGTTAACATAATTCATTACGCACATCATCAAGGCGCGCCAAATTTTCGCGCGTATGATTCATCCGCTGCTCCGTTTCCTTAGGCCGCTCTTTATATTTCGATATCCCTGCCGCCTCCTCCAAAAACACCCGCAATTCGTCAGGTTTAGCCTCAATCAAACGCGAAATCATCCCTTGTTCAATAATGGCATAACTACGCGGCCCCAACCCCGTGCCTAAAAAAATATCGGTAATATCCTTACGCCGGCAACGCACGCTATTGAGAAAATACGTCGATTGCCCATTAC
>JAYQWI020000829.1:0-13255 GCA_035871815.2 Candidatus Parabeggiatoa communis | reverse complement strand
TGGACAAGCTGACGGATGAAGAAGTTGAGGAAACCAAGAAGCATTCAGTACGCGGTAAAGGGCTTGCTGCTTTCAATTTTTAGCAAATTGTTTGTGCCACAGTCCAAACATTACTCTTGGAATAAAGGGCCAGACATTTTGGGATTTGGCCAAGAAAACTGGGTTTGATTGGCCTCATAATTGGCAACGTTGATTTAGATCATTAGCATCAATAGGGCACTTTTCGTTTTTGGAGTGGCCTAATCGTTCAAATTGGGAACCTGTTTAAATATTGATGGCATGTAGGGTCAAGCCCACGCGCGAGCCCCTTTCATTTTTGGAATGCCCTAATCGTTCAAATTGGGAACCGGTTTAAACATCTTGATGAGCCAGTAGTGGCTCATCAACGATTCTAAGGTTTTCAAGGCCTTTTCTAAGTTGACTTCAAAATCCTTGTTTTGAATATCGACAATCATTTTGTAAATGATTTCAAAGGTGAGTCTGTCTTCTTTGTCCATGTAGATAAACTGGCCGTTGTGTGCTTGGTTCAGTTTTTCTATTTCCGCTTGACCCACTTTGCCTGTGATCGTGGTTTCTCTGACATCTCTAAAGAGTGTGAACTGTATGTCTTCATAATTCCTAACCAGTTCATTGAAGTTCTTGATTCTGGAAGGAAAAACCATGTCGCTCACTTGTAAAAAACCAATCACTATTGATTGGATGGGGGTTTTGATTAACAAATGTTCTGGTAGTTTCCTTTTGCCCAATTTTAAACGATCAGTTTCAATCTTGTGTTTCAGCGTTTTAAAGGTCTCTGTGACGGTTAACAGTTTACCCATATCGTCGCTATCACTGATAATGATGAGTTTTTCATACTCTTCTTCTAAAAAGGCCTTTTCTCTTTCGAGATATTCTAGAATCAAACTGCTCGCGGAGGCGGTGCTTTCAACAACCGCTGGCATCGTTTCAAACGGTGTCGGAATTTGATGATACGGAGGGGAGAAGGGCGTTGATTCAACGACTGATGGTGTCATGGATTTGATCACCACAGACTCAATTTGCCTTCTCATGCCTGCTATTTCACCAATCAGGGTTTTGAATGACGCTCTCACTTCATCTTCAAAACTCGATACATTGAGTTGCTCTTTTAGGCCTTTGATTTCTTCTTTTACCTCATCTTCAAAACTTTTATCAGGTGGAATGGCACCTGGTAAAGGAATGTTTTGAGATCGGTATCTATAATAATGGGAAGCCCGATTTAACACTTCTCGAATAGAAGTCTGATTGAAAATATCTTTCAAGTCTTCCGGCGTGAACAACCGTTCTATATCAACACCCAGCGTTTGTGCTTTGAAAAATAAGAGTTTTTTCAGTTTTTCTTCAGAGGGTTTGTATAAAACAATTTGAGATTGAGAAACGCGTCCGACAACAGAGCCATCAAAGAAGGCTTTAAAATATTCCCAACGATCCGGAAAAAGATTGAGAATAATCAAGCTGTTGGGTACATAAGTAAAGAGTTCTTTGACAGCATCACCAAAGCTTTGCAGTAACGCTTTATTATGTTCAAGCCCTAAGCCTTCTAATTGATCGAAGATGATAATCAGAGGTTCGTCCATGATGGAGAGTTTAGCAAAAACGGTCATCGCGGTAAGCGAAAACGCTTCCTTATTGCCTTCTTCCTTCCAATTTTTTAAGCCGATACTCTCTAATTCATGATCTTCTAAATCATTGGCCGATAGCCATTTGCCGACTAACCTTTTCTTGTTTGGATCGGAATAACCACAAAATTTGATAATCCCTTTTAGGATCGCTGTTGAATAACCACTATCGCCATAATTTTTTTTCCACCAACCATCAAGAAGCAGTTCAATACGTTGCCAATATTCACGTTTGCTCCGCGCACCTTCTTGCCCTAATGCTTTATAGAGATTAAGCGGATCTTTTGACAAAACTTCTAAGAGATATCGATCTTTGTCAGTCAATTTTCTGAAATAATCAAAAAGGCCTGTTGATCGCTTATTTCTAAACGCTCGAAAAGTATCAACGATAATTTTAGAAAAACTGGTTGCCAAGAGATGTTCAAGTTGAGAATAGGGACTGTTAGGCACTTTTTCTACAAAAGATTCTAACACGCGGCTATAAATGTGATATAAAACCGAGTTAATGTTGTTAGGTTGTCTGATAAACAGTAACCGGTTGTTTTTTAAGCGTTCTTTTGCCAATCTCATCATCAGATGGGTTTTACCGGTTCCCGGTTCCCCCGTGACAACGGCCCCTTTACTTTGATGGTTTTCCAGATCATCCTTGATATCGGTTATGATAGATTTTAACCGCTCAAATTCATCTTGATAAATTTCTTTTAGATCAGTGTGGTTTTGAAAAGGGGTATCAACCCTCGTATTGCTAAATGGGTTGGGTTTTGAAACGATTTTTTCCACTGTTGTTGCTTGCTCCATCACATATTAATATACGGCAAAAATTGTTATTGCTTTTTAAATTCAGCAATGATTTCAATCAAGCCGACTATGTTTTGATTAAATCGGGGTAAATCTTCTGCTGGAATCCAGTATTCTTGATGCTTGGAACTGCCAACCGTTTGTACAGAATAATGATTTAAAAAGCTTTGATTAACCTGAAAACGAGTGACATAACCGACATAACCTGAAGCGGCATCTTTGGTATTCCAATCTTGGGCTATCTGCACGGCGTATTCTTCGGTAAGCACCGGATAAAAAATGGGTTGAATCGGGAGACGCTTTGGAAAGGCTTGATAACCATTTTGTCGAATCAAATCCATTTCCTTTTGCCCAATGGGGCGAAAAAGTGTGACGGTTTCTTTATTGGCTGACATCAGCTTTGGACTCCAGACAACTTGATAGTATACTAAGCGTTCGCTTTCTCAAATGCCCAAGTTCTTAATACGGCACGGATAATCTGTGCAGAAAAAGCCGCTTCATGTGCTGGGGAAAACAGTAAATTGCCCTCTTGTTTTTTATGTTTCATAAATTTTTTAACAATCAGCATGATTTCTTCTATTAATCCCTTATCTTGTAAAGGGAGAATGGCACCAGAAGTCATGTAAAAATCGGCGAAGGGCAGTACTCTTCCCGTGAATAACATGCCTGGCATTCCCCCCTTTCCGATGCCTATATCCATTAAAAACAGTTGGTTGTTTCGGAGCCGATCACGTATTGTCGCCCCCTGTTCTGGATAAACTTCTTCAATGGTAAACATTGAGTAATAGGATTGAGACATCGCTTGCAAAAGGCGCAGGTCATCCGAGTTTTCGGAGGGAGGGGTATTCTCAATGTAGCGTTCAATCGGATTTTTCCCACCTTGCCGATAGCTGTATAGGCAGTAGTCAAATAAGACAGACAATTCTTCCTCGTTACTCAACTGGAGGGTTTTATTTTTAACAATACCTAATTTCTTGCCACATTCCGTTATAGCCGATTTAGAAAGCTGGCTAATAATCTCCGAATTGAGATTACGACCCACTTCTCGTATGTGTTTATAGTCATCAACCCATTTCATATCGGGAGAGGTCATAGCATAATCCTTTGTTTTTTCATCGTTTGTAGTAGTAGGCGCACTTAACTCAGTTTGTCAAACCCTTTTTCAGTTCCACAGAGCATAAGTATAATACTTTTAGTTTAGCATCATGGAATAGTGCAAACAACTGAATTTTCACGCTTAAGTACGAGTACAACGAATGACATCAAGTACAACGACGGGCCGATAAACAAATTAAACCCCTCAAAATAGGCGTGTTTATCATTGATTGATAATCCCCTCAAAAAGTGAACTTATCTTTTCAAAGCATTTTTCAAACTTTCATCATCCCGTTCTAATAAATAATTAAGGATCGTTAAGTCTTATTCGTTATATAGGCCCGTCTTATGCACCCCGCCACTACGTTGTAGTCAACTCTTGTTTTGAAATAACACGCTTGCTATCCTTTTTCATAGATATCATATTCATTGAGTTAATAGGTAATGGGTAATGAATTGCATTTTGACTCACAAGCCGAGTCTTTTTTCAACACGAGGATAACGAACAAACATAAAGTTCACTTGTGCTTGGATTAATATTGCTCGTTATTTTAATTCATCATTGGCTATACTTTTTATAAAATATCACACTAATATAAATTATTAGTTATTACACAAGCATCTGTTCATTTTTCATTTCACTTTTCCTTTTTCATTATTTATATATCTATATATATGCAAACTACCCGATTTTTACTGGCTACCCTGAAGGAAAATCCATCTGATGCTGAGATCATTAGTCACCAACTCATGCTACGGGCCGGCATGATACGAAAATTGGCGGCTGGATTGTACACTTGGCTACCATTAGGGCTGCGCGTTTTGCGTAAAGTTGAGAATATTGTCCGTGAAGAAATGGATAAATCGGGTGCACAAGAGGTGCTCATGCCAGCCGTGCAACCGGCAGAATTATGGCAAGAATCAGAACGTTGGGATCAATATGGCCCTGAATTATTACGTTTTTCTGATCGTCATGCGCGTGAATTTTGTTTTGGGCCGACTCATGAGGAAATTATCACTGATTTAGTGCGTCATGAAATTCGCAGTTATAAACAATTACCGGCTAATTTTTACCAAATCCAAACCAAATTTCGCGATGAAATTCGTCCCCGTTTTGGTGTCATGCGGGCCCGTGAATTTTTGATGAAAGATGCTTATTCGTTTCATTCAGATCAGGCCTCGTTGCAAGAAACGTATAACGTGATGTTTGAAACGTATTCTAATATTTTCAAACGGTTAGGTCTTAAATTTCGTGCGGTGCTGGCTGACACGGGCAATATTGGTGGTAGTCATTCCCATGAATTTCATGTTTTAGCGGCCTCTGGAGAGGATGCCATTGCTTACAGCACGACGGGCGATTACGCTGCGAATGTTGAAATGGTGCCCACTCAAGCGCCTGAAGGTGAACGCCCAGAAGCTGCGCTAACAATGAGCGTCGTAGATACGCCTGATCAGCACACAATAGAGGAGGTGAGTCAATTTTTAAATGTCGATCCCTCACAATGCGTGAAAACATTGATCGTTAAGGGTAAAGAGGGTTTAGTGGCATTGGTATTGCGTGGCGATCATAGCTTGAATGTGATTAAGACGGCTAAACATCCTAACATTGCCAGTCCATTGACTTTTGCCGATCCGGCAGAAATACGCGAGACAGTTGGCTGCGATATTGGTTCAATAGGGCCGCTTGGTTTGAACGTGCCGATTTTAGTTGATTTGGGTGCGGCTCATTTGGCCGATTTTGTTTGTGGTGCCAATCAAAAGGGACAACATCTTGTTGGTGTGAATTGGGGGCGCGATTTGCCTGAACCCCAAGCTGTGGATTTACGCAATGTGGAAAATGGCGATCCGAGTCCAGATGGGCAGGGTGTGTTGGCGATAGCGCGTGGCATCGAAGTGGGGCATATTTTCCAATTAGGGCAAAAATACAGTCGCGCCATGCAAGCCACGGTACTTGATGAAGAAGGCAAAGCGGTTATTTTAACGATGGGGTGTTATGGGATTGGCGTTTCACGCCTCGTTGCCGCGGCCATTGAACAAAACCATGATGACAAGGGTATAATTTGGCCGCAAAGCATCGCGCCGTTTTCGGTGGCCATTTTGCCAATGAATATGCATAAATCGCAACGATTGCGTGATGCCGCTTTTGAACTCTACGCCCAATTACAAGCGTTAGGCATTGAAGTCTTAATTGATGATCGGAGAGATCGCCCTGGCGTTATGTTTGCCGATTCAGAATTGATAGGCATTCCCCATCGCTTGATTGTGGGAGAACGCGGTTTAGATAAAGGCGAGATAGAATACAAGGGGCGGCGTGATAAGCAATCTCAATATGTGCCGCTAGAAGATATTGTGACGTTTATACAAGCTAAGGAGAGATCATAGTACAACGAATTACTGGGATAAACGAATTATAGCGTTTCCCGATGGCATGAAGTACAAATTGATTTTGCGTCGGTGCAGACGAATTGAATAATGACTTTTTTTGGGAATACGCCTACAACGCATTTGCATACCGACTTAGCATAAGTCTACTTTATTCAATCGAGAAACGCTATAACCGCTTTTGGTAAAAAAAAGGGATCATGGCATGATTTTATTAACTCAATGTACCCACATTCTAGGGATGGATTATCATCTCTAATATTTTAAATTCGTTTATCCTGGTAATTTGTTGTACTTAATATTTTCAAACGGAGAACACCATGAAAAAATTACCCCTTGGCATTCAAAGTTTTTCCAAATTGATCAAAAACGACTGTTTGTATGTGGACAAAACCCGGCATATTGCCGAATTAATTCAAGCTGGTGATTACTTGTTTCTTTCCCGCCCCCGTCGTTTTGGAAAATCTTTATTAGTTTCAACCCTCTCTGAAATCTTTGCGGGCAATAAGGCTCTTTTTCAGGGCTTATATATCTATGACAAGATTGAATGGGCACCCCATCCGGTTATTGTGATTGATTTTAATGGCATTTCTTGCAATGATGAGATCGTATTCAAAGCCTCACTGTCCTCCTTTTTAGATAAAGTGGCTGATAAATACGATATTGTGCTAAAAAACCAATTTATCCGGGATAAGTTTGCTGAGTTAATCGAAAAAATAGCGGAAAAAACGCAGCAAAAAGTCGTCATTTTGATTGATGAATACGATAAACCGATTGTTAATTATATTGATGAGATTGAGCGGGCCACTAAAAACCGTGAAATTCTTCGAGACTTTTTTAGTGTCTTGAAATATTCAGATGCCTTTCTGCGTTTCGTGTTTTTAACCGGCGTGTCCAAATTCGCGCGGGTGTCTATTTTTTCCGACTTAAATAATCTTCTGGATATCACACTCTCAAAACAATTTGCCCCATTGCTTGGATATACTCAACCAGAATTGGAAAGTTATTTTGCCCAACCTATTCAAAGCCTTTGTTTTGAATTGGGGATAAAAAAGGCGCCGTTATTGGCTCAAATCAAGACTTGGTATAATGGCTATTCATGGAATGCTGTTGATAAACTGTATAATCCGTTTTCAATTCTCAATTTGTTTGCCATGCGGCGTTTTTCAAATTATTGGTTCGCAACTGGTACACCAAGCTTTTTGATCAAATTAATCAAAGAAACGGGGCGAGAAGTCACTGAGTTTGAAAACAAAAAAGTGTCCGAGATTGTCTTTGACAGTTATAACCTTGAGAAGCTCAATATTTTTGCGCTGTTGTTTCAAACGGGTTATCTCACCATAAGCCACATTGAGACTGAAGACATGCTGACTGAATATACCTTAAACTATCCCAATTTTGAGGTAAAACAGGCCTTTGTCACTTATCTATTTGAAAGTTTTACTCACAATGGTTTAGAAGAAATCCAACCGACAGCCAAAAGTTTACGCCAGTATTTACAGGCTGATAACGTTTCAGGTTTTATGACGCTCATTCGCGCCTTATTGGCCAAGATTCCGTATCTGCTCCACATCGAACAAGAGGCCTATTATCATTCGTTGTTCTATATGATTTCCGTTTTGATGAGGGTTGAAATTGATTTAGAAGTGTTAACGGATAAAGGACGAATTGATGGTGTCTTGGCGCTAGAAGACAAGATTTATTTGATTGAATTTAAATATGGCAAAGCGGGCACTAAAATGAATACCTTGACTAAGCAAGCCATTAAGCAAATTCAAACCAAACACTACGGCGAACGCTTTTTGAATGATTCGCGTCCCCGTTTTTTACTGGGGGTTGGGTTTGTCGAAAAAGAAATGGGTTATAAGCTGATCAGGGAGACTTGAGGGTGGAGGGTGGGCAAGATGGTGGGCAAGTTCGTTTCGAGGTCGTCGAAACGAACTTACCCACCCTACATTTTCAAACCTTCTGAATATTCGAGCAGTCGTCCATAATTCTGGATTTCATCAATAAAAATCTGTTCACAATAGGATGTCATCGGATTGAGATTTGGAAAGTCAAATTCAATCGTGTTGCTAAACATAAAGGTTGCATTACCTGATAACAAAACACTGTGTTGGTGATGGCTGACTGTTGCTTGACACCTCACTAACCCTCCCCGATTATAGACTTCACAAGACTTGTTAAAGGGATAGTATCCTAACAAGCAATAAACCAATGCTGAAGCCGACATGCCACTACCACACGATTGGGTTAGCCCTGCGCCTCTTTCATACGTTCTCACATAGATAGCCGCCTCATCTATAATCTGACAAAAGTTGACATTCACGCCTTTTGGAAAGAGGGCTGTCAATTCATTCGCTTTTTCCCCTATTTCCTGAAGTGTTGTATCAGAAATCTGTTCGACAATCGACACCAAATGAGGATTAGGCATACTCACCGCTGTAAACGTCAGGCCGGTTGCCAATTCTGGCAACGCTTGATCAATCAATGACTTTGAAGTCAGTGCGATTGGAATATCTTTTATATTCAATGAGATAGTATTCAATTCAGCCTGATAAGTTTCTACCCCCTTATAAATGGGTTTATCCTTCACAATTTGAGAAACCCCTTTTAGCGTTTCGATGGAAAGCGAATCTGTGCTAAATTGTTCACAAGCGAATCTGCCAATACATCTTAAACCATTGCCACACATTTCAGCTTCGGAGCCATCAGGATTAAACATTCTCATTTTGCCATCGGCCCGATCGCTGTTTTGAAAGAAAAGTAGGCCATCCGCGCCAAGTTTTCCTTTTCTATCGCAAAAAGCTTGTGACAACGTCACCCGTTCCTCTTCAGAAAACAGAATCGCCTCATATTCATTAATGAGTATAAAATCGTTTCCAGAACCATGACATTTCAATATGGGTAATTTCATTAACTCGATTTTCCTTTAAACTAGGCTTGATTATTCTGAACTGACTTATCTAAATGACGAATATCCACATACTCCCCACTCGGCTTAGACAGTACCCGTTCAAAAGCCTGTGCTAATTGAGGTGCAAGGGTTTCAGGTTGAGGCATCGCCTCTGTACCTCTGGCATTTTGCAAACGCTCGACAACGGGATAATCCGCTGACGGTTTGAGTTGACTGATATAGGTTTGCATGGCCGTATCAACCAAACCCGGTGCAAAAGCGGTGAAATGAATCTGCGGATTTTCAGCAGCATATAACTGGATTAACATATTTAAAGCGGCTTTGGAAAGCGCATACCCATTCCAACCGCGACTTCCTGATTGCGAAGCCCCTGAAGATATCCCAATGACTTGCTTGATATTGGGGGCTTTTGAGATTAAACAATCAAGCAAAACCTTGTTTGCCCAAACGTTGACTTCCATCGTATGCTTGATATTAGCTAGGGCAGTATCTTTCATATCACCAAAAGTTGGCAATACCCCTGCATTCAAAACCACCAATTCTAAAGAGTTGACCCCTTCTAATAAGGAAGTGATGGTTTTTGAAATGATATCACTTTCAGCTAAATCCAAGCTTGCAAAGTGAAACCGTTCAGAGTCAATATTGACATTCCTTCGACTGATACCGTAGACGTGATAACCTGCCTGAAGGTAAAACTTAAGCAGCCCATATCCAATACCACTACTGATACCAGTAATCAAAACGTTTTTTTGCATGGTTGATTTCTCTCTATATAACTCTCTCTATATAACGACAAGGATTATTTATAAGAAAGGATAAGACAATGTGAAACATCGTAAGGCGAAGTTTTCAGCGAAAGTGATATCCTTTATTATAAGTAGATACCCATCATTTTTATCTGCGTAGATCAGTCTCATCAGCGTCATCAGCGTTCTATTCTAAATTTCAAAAAAGCTTAATGACTTGATAGAACGCTGATTGCGCTGATTGTCATGATTTACGCTGATTAATATATAATCAGTCTACCTGCCACAGTATCCATCAGATCAAAATTCAACATAGCCATTACCTCAAATACAGAAAAGACTTATTTTTCTTCGGTCGTTTTCGACAGTATTTCCTTGAAAGAGCCTCTATCTGGACTGATAATAGCTTGTCTATGAAGGTTTTCCAACACATCTTGCTGTAAAATGCCATGGATTGTCTCAACAACCTCATTAGGCACCATTCCAAATCGTGCATCTATGGCTTTAAGAACCATTTCTTGAGCCTCATTAATGACTCCTTTCTGGAGCCCCATATCATAAACCTGTTTCCCTGCAACTGTATCCATCAGATCAAAATTCAACATAGCAATCACCTCTTCATATTGGATGTGACGAAATCTATTCAACACAAATAAACCCAAAATATCCAACGCATCTTGTTGTTCCTTGATTGGGAAATTTTGCGTGATTTCTGTTTTCCATTGTTGCGCCTTATTAACCAATTGTGTCTGGTTCGTTTTGCTGTCGAGCGTGAACGGTGCCAAAACAATCAATTTGGGGTCCGCATTTAATAACTGTTTTTCCGTGTATTCGCTCAATACGATTTCCTTGAAAAAACAAGGGTTGATTTCACAATCTGCTGCCTTCGCGACAGTTGAAAGTGATAAGGCCGCCTTTTTGTATTTCGCATCAGTGTAAATAATACCGGCTATGACACTTGAGTCATATTTTTTTTGGGCACAGCCTAAAAAAATAGAGGCCATTAACCGATAGCGAATAAACGGATCGCTGTATCCTTGAAACTCTAGGAATACCGGCCCAGCTTTGTCAGTCCACATGGAAATGCCTTCCACATCAGGCCGGATTTCTTTTTCCTTGAGTGTCACAGCGCGAAATTCGTATTGATCCGCTTGTTTTGGGGGAACACCGAGCAGTTTCAAGATACTGCTGCCGCTGAGCGTCATTAATTTTAAAAAAATTTCATCAGTGCCCCGCGTGGTTTTTTGTGGTGTTGATTGTTGTTTTTTCATTGGATTCTAATTCCCGTTTTGTTCCGTATTTTTGACAAACAATAACAGTCACATCATCAGGCAAATTGCCTGACGGGTAACGAACACTTTCAATGAGTTGATTGGCTACCGATTCAACGTGATTATTCAACACAATGTCACGAATTTTTGCCGAAGGGGCGTATTTCATTAAACCATCGGTGGCAAGAAGCAGTATACCCGTCAATGGGATAGGCCCATAAGTAGTTGGAATAGCAATTCCAGAACCGAGAAGGGGTTTCTGCCACTGTTTTGCGGTGAGTTCGATATCAATGTTATCTTGCAGTAAAAATGCAGATGAGTCACCAACGCTTGCGCCACAAATAAAACCGTCACTGATTGCCACAACAACGGCCGTTGTTTCACCGGCGAGAGGATGAACGTATAACTGATGATCAGCTTGGTTAAGAATATTATACCAAGTTAAAGGATTAGAAAAAGCTTCTTCAGATACAAAGTGCTCTTTGAGACTCTGAATCAAAAATTCGGCGGCTTTTTCACCACCACTCATTCCACCTGCACCATCAGCAATGATTAATAAAATACCATGAGGCGATTCAATCACTGCGGCTCGATCTTGATTCTCAGAATGTGCTGCGGCTGTGGCTAAATCTGTTTTAAAGAAAGAAGATATATTGGTCATGTCAATAAAATAAGCTTTAAAAAATCATAAAATCTATAGCCCAGGATTAGGAATCAAAACCGCTGAAACGCTACGATTTATCCTTCAAGGATCGCAAATAGTCATCAACTTCAGATAAAATCTTTTGTACTTGAGAAACTATCCTACTGGCTTCATAGCGAGAAAATGTCACATTTAATGGGTAATCTGCTTTTTGCCGTAGTCTTTTTGCTTGTTCAAGCTTTTTACCCCGTTTATTCACTTCCTTATCAGGATAAGAAAGTAGTTCTAAAATCACTTTTTGGTGTGACGCGCCTAAAGTGCCTTGTGACTTGGGCAATTCTTCTAACAACATTTTACAGAGATGAAATGCACAATAATACGCACGACTGGCAGCATTTCGGTAGTCAATTTCTCTATTGCCTTGAAGCAATTCTTGTGCTGTGGTTAAAAATTCTCGTGCATCCACCTATTCTTCTCCTACCACTTCAAACATCGGTACAAAACCACCTTGGATGATTTGAGGTGGACATTCATCAACACTTCTATTCGCTAACTCAAAATCCAGTTCAACTATTTTTGCCACTTCTACCGATTCACGCAGCGGTATGCCATAGTGAAACCATAGTGATTCCTCATCTTCTAATAAGGATAGGTTTATTTGAGGTACGTTAATAGAAAGCTTATGTTGACGCAGTATCGACAGAGCAATCTCAATCAGTCTTTCTAAATCCGCATCGCTCACCTTTCGTTCGTCCATAAAAGTCATCACTTCCTCGGCCAATTGAGAAAAACGATGTGCTTTATCTGGGCTGACTTGATGCCACGTTTTGAGTAATTCAACAACTTGATGGAAGTGTCCAGCTAAAGCATAAAAGTGGATCGTGTCATCAAGGTAATTTAAAACAGGAGAAAAATGGTAGGCTTGATACATTAAGTCTGCTGCCTGTGAAAAAAATCCAAATGGTGTTAAGCATTGAGTATAAAGCCTCAAAATATAAGCGTGTTGAGCGGCACTTTCAGCAATGGCGTGTTGATAATGCGTCTGTAAAGCGTCAAGATTTCCCTCTAAACAGGCAAGTGTTCCTAGTGCTAAATAACCATCAACGTTATCAGATTGAGCGTATTTTTTGGCCTCATTCTTGAATTGAGTGAGTCGTGAGGTGTCGTGATCATTGGTGAAAATGAATTGATTCAATTGTTCAAAAAAAGGCGGTATTTGAATGGCAACTTGAGAAGACATGAGCGTGATTTTCTCTAAAGGGTTATTAAAAACGCTTCACAGGCGCAAAATGAGTGGTATTGGTTAGCAGGGAAAGCATACAAATTGCCCCTACAATATTATTGTGCTTGTAGGGGCAATCCCTTGTGGTTGCCCTCTTTATTTCACAAAACTTTTCAATGGCCCTTCAGGATCAATCACGTTTTTCAATTGTCGATAGGGTATCGTAACGGAAAACGAACCTTCCGCATAAGCCCCAACGGCATAAGGATCAAAATAAACGGTTAAGCCCCGAGGCGTGATTGAAAATCGACTTAAGTCTTCTTCTTTAAAATCAGTGATAGCACCATTGACAATATCACTGGCACCTTGCTCTCGTAGCGATTTGAGAGTTTCATCGGAAAGCCGTTTCTTGTAACCCGGTAAAAACAGATCAGACAGTTTTAAGAGAATCGCCTGATTCTCCTTGATCCAGAAATTGCTTGACTGGTAATAAAAGTTTCCATGAGCCCCACCGCTGTATTCATGGTTTTTACCCAAAAGGCTA